>CAZORO010000094.1:6091-13160 GCA_964581845.1 uncultured bacterium | reverse complement strand
GGTACCGTGGGTTTGGACACGGTGTGGATTGAGGTTGAACATGGGACGGTGGGAGTCATGGAGGTGGAGGCGCTGTGCATGGCCACTGAGGCGGGTGGGGCGGTTCCCACAGTGCGTATCCCCGACTATCAACGCACCCATGTTCTCCGAGCGGTCGAGGCCGGAGCGCGGATCCTTGTCATTCCAATGGTCAACACAGCGGAACAAGCCCGTTTGATAGTGGAACATGGCAAGTTCCCCCCGCTTGGAAGGCGGGGTTACAACACCCGTTCCAGGGGGGTGGGGTATGGGTTGAAACCAGCCTTGGAGGCCTTCGCCAAGGCGAATTCCAGGACCCATTTTTTTCCCCAAATTGAGACCTTGGAGGCGGTTCATAACCTGGAGGGGATCTGTCAGGTAGAGGGGATCGCTGGTGTGTTTATTGGACCGGGAGATTTAACTTCGGACGCAGGGAAACCTGGGTGTTTCAAAGATCCGGAGATGATCGATCTGGTGGTATCGTGCATCAAACGCGCTCGCAAACTGGGCAAACACACGGGGATTCTCGTGGTTCCCGGTCCCATGCTGGATGCCGCACGCGAGGCAGGTTGTGATTTGATATTCGGTGGCGGCGATTTGGCCGATCTGGCGAATGCATGGAAGATCCTCAGGGAGAAAATGGGGGCCTGATTTTCTCCATGCAATCTTTTTCAATCGCACTCTATCCCGGTGATGGAATCGGTGAGGAAGTGACCATACAAGTGATTCACGTGATAGAGGAAGGAAGCGGATGATCCAGTCTCCATTGCTTCCCGTGATCAAGAATTACATCAACGGCCGCTGGGTGGATGGCCACCATGCCAAGCCATTAAGGGTCCTCAACCCGGCCACGGGCGAAGTGCTCGCGGAGATTGCCCAGTCGGATCCCTCGGATGCGTGTCTCGCCCTGGAGGCCGCGCGGTGTTCTCTCACCAAGCCGGTCTCGCCTGAGGTCCGCGGACGGTGGCTGGAAGCATTATGCCAGGCGTTGTTGGATCACAAGGAAGAGGTGGCGCGGATCATCACGCTGGAGCAAGGGAAGCCTCTCCAGGAATCACTGGCAGAAGTCGGCTACGGCGCGGGATTCTTCCACTTTTTCGCCGAGAACATCCACCATCTGGAACCTAAGGAGATCTGTGTTCCATACCATCCCGCGCGATGGACAGTCTATCACCGTCCCGCCGGCGTAGTGGCGTTGATTACCCCCTGGAATTTTCCATTGGCGATGTTCGGGAAAAAATACGCGGCGGGGATAGCGGCGGGTTGCGGGGTGGTGGCCAAACCGGCTTCGCAAACGCCATTGACCGCCATCGCGGTCTATACCCTCGCGGAGCGCGTGGGCATCCCACCAGGGAAGGTGAACCTGGTGATCGGTCCAGGCTCCAGCTTGGGTGAGCTGCTCTGCTCTCACCCCTCGGTAAGGATGGTCAGTTGCACCGGCTCAACTGAAACCGGCAGGGCACTGTTGCGCATGTCAGCCAACCATGTCAAAAAGGCGGCCCTGGAGCTGGGAGGGAATGCACCCTTTATTGTCCTGGAGGATGCAGACCTCGACTTGGCCGTGGACTGCCTGATCGCCAACAAATTCCGTTGCGCGGGACAGACCTGTGTGTGCGCTAACCGTGTTTATGTGCAAGAATTAGTCCAAGATGAATTCAAAGCCAAGCTCATTGACAGGCTTTCCCGGCTGGTGGTGGGGGATGGCATGAAACCTGGTACGGATATCGGACCATTGATTGATGCAGCCGCTTTCAGGAAAGTGAGTGAACTGGTTACCGATGCGCTCCGGAAAGGGGCCACAAAGGTTTTCGGTTCTGATCCTGAATCACCCAAGGAGGACTGGGGTGCTTTTTATCCACCAACCTTACTTGAGAATGTCAGCGAGAACATGGAGATCGCCCGTGAAGAGGTTTTCGGACCAGTCATTTCCATGATCATTTTCAGATCCAGCGAGGAAGTCATCCGGCGCGCCAACGACAGCCGGTATGGTCTCGCTGGATATGTCTTTACAAGGGACCGGGAACGTGGTCTGGGCCTGATAGAGCATCTCCAATGTGGTCATGTAGGTCTTAACAGCGGCGCGGGACCGGTTCCCGAAGCGCCATTCGGTGGCATGAAAGAATCCGGATTCGGACGGGAAGGGGGTCTGGAGGGGTTGTACGAATATGTGGAATACCAAACCGTGGTGTCGAAAGAATGAGCCGCTTACGCCTGGCAGTCATTAATGGTACGTGTCTGGAGGTAATCGACCGGTTCCTTGAATGGATACATGATCAAGGTGTTGAACCATTGGCCGATCCCTCCTTGCGGAATTCTGGACCGGAGCAGCTGGCGGAGATACTACAGGGAGTCGAGGCGGTGGTGGGTCCTACGAATTTTCCATTTCCAGATGAGCTCTTTTCAGAACTCCATTCTCTCCAGGTTTACTCTCTGGCCTCCAGCGGTTTCGATACCTTGAATGTGTCGTTGGCCACCCGAAATGGGATTGTCATCACTCATGCTCCCGGACGGGAGGGAGCCGAGGTGGTGGCCGATCATACCTGGGGTTTGATGCTCGCGCTCACACGTCAGATACCTCACCATCACCAGTTACTCCAGGCGGGGCGCTATGAACGGGGCATGGGGACATGTATTTACGGAAAAACCCTGGGCATTCTTGGGCTTGGCCGTATCGGCCGGTGTGTGGCGCGGCGTGCCAGCGGCTTTAATGTTAATGTTCTTGCCTGCGAGATCTCGCCTGACATGGAATTTGTGCGCAATCACCATATCAAGCTGGTGTCGCTGGATGACCTCCTACGGCAATCCGACATCCTTTCATTGCACCTGCGCTTGGAGCCAGACACGAAGTTCATCATCGGTGAACGCGAGCTCGGCCTGATGAAGAAGACAGCGGTGCTGATTAACGCCGCACGGTCATTACTGGTGGATGAAAAGGCCTTAACACGTGCGCTCCTCGGCCACTCCATCGCGGGAGCGGCCATCGATGATCCCCCCCAGGAGGAAAACAGCCCCTTGTTGCGACTCCCCAACTATATCTGCACTCCCCATGTGGGAAATCGTGCGATCGAGGGTGTTCTTTCAGTGACTCGCAGGGCTCTGGAAAATGCCGTGGATGTCCTCCACGGACGGCTTCCTAATGACGTGGTCAATCCAGAGGTTTACACGGGTAAGCTGCGGGCGCCTTCGCCAGGCGAGGTTCCAGTTTGATGAAAATTACTGATATTCATGCTGTGGTTGTGCAGGCTCCAAGCAGGACGCTGGTGAACATCCTTGTTGAAACAGATGAAGGCTTTACAGGTCTGGGTGAAGCCGGCTTGCAGCGGCGGTGGAAAGGGATTCAGGGGGTCCTCGAGCATTTCAAACGTTGGATGATCGGCCAGGATCCCATGCGGATCGAGCACCTGTGGCAACGCATGTTCCGTGGCGGATTCTATCCAGGAGACCGTTTGGTGGGATCGGCTATATCGGGAGTGGATATCGCGTTGTGGGATATCAAGGGCCAGGTCCTCGGTGTTCCCATATATGAGCTGCTGGGGGGACGCTACCGTGATCACGTGACTGTGAAGAGGATCCGGATGAGGACTACCTGAAGCTGGCTACAGGATCGGGTGACCCTGAGGCAGTCCGTCAACTGGCCCGCCGGTTTGTAGCCGAGGGACACAAGTACCTGCGCTTCGGAGTGGCCTTTCAGGACAAAGAGTATTACGACCCCAGACCAGCGCTACGCAAGCTTGTGACTGTCCTGCAAACCGCCCGGGAGGCAGGCGGAGATGATCTTGAGCTGATGGTCGACCTGCATGGCCGTATTGATATGCCCGATTCGATCTGGTTTTGCAGGGAGGTCGAGCCGCTGAATATGTTTGTGGTCGAGGATCCAGTACGGGCTGAAAGTCCTCAAGCTTACCGTCATCTACGTCAACACATCCATGTCCCTATCGCCGCGGGTGAACAATGGGCTCACAAGTGGGAATTCCGTCAAGTGATCGAGGAGGACCTGGTTGATTTCATACGGACCGATATCTGCATCGCGGGTGGTATCACCGAGGCAAGAAAAATCGCGGCGATGGCTGAAGCTCATCATATCCGGATGCTATTTCACAATCCTCTGGGTCCGGTTTGCCTCGCGGCCAGCCTACATCTCGATGCCGCACTTCCAAATTGCGGGCCTCAGGAGGTCCTCCATGTTCCCAGCAACACTTTACCAGATGTTTATGAAAGAACCTTTGAGCTTGAGGATGGCTCATTGACGCTCCCATCCGGCAAGGGATTGGGGGTCAGGTTCAATCGGAAGGCGGCCGTCAAGCACCCCGGCCTGATGACCGAGCCGGTTCATCTGTTCCGTGAGGATGGCGGTTACACAAATTCGTAATGACATTATTCACCGAGGCATCACGCTTTGTTTTGAATAAATGAATAACCCAAAGTGAGGGTCCACCAATGCCAGAGCATGTGACAGGTCTTACATTTCATTGGCTGGATGGATTGATTCTGGTTTGTTATCTCATATCCCTACCCGCCGTGGGATACTACCACTCCCGTAAGCAGAGAGACCTGAAGGAGTATTTTCTCGCGGGCAAGAGCATGAGTTGGCTTCCCATCGGGCTGGCCCTAATGGCGGCGCTCAACAGCGGGATCGACTACCTGATGCAGCCATCGGGTGTCTTGAAGTTTGGGATCGTGCTGTTGGTCGGAAATCTCTCTTGGTTCATGCTTTATCCCTATGTTTTCTTCGTTACTCTCCCGCTTTATCGAAGGCTGGATGTTTATTCAGCCTATGAGTACCTGGAGAAGCGTTTTGATGTCCGTGTCAGGGGACTCACCGCGGGAATCTTCATTCTGTGGCGGCTTGGGTGGATGGCAACCGCTCTTTATGTTCCGTGCTTGGCCATTACGTCCGCTACGGGAAATGAGGCCTACCTGGTCCATTCAATCATCGTACTCGGCATGATCGTCACGATCTACACCCTGATGGGAGGAGTGGAGGGAGTCATCTGGACTGAAGTTGGCCAGTTCTGCATCATGTTCCTCGGTCTGGGAATCACATTGGGCGTCATTTTCTGGAATGTTGACGGTGGCTTCGCCGCGATCATGCAAGATGCTCTCAGGGTGGGTGATCCCACCCTCCACAAAGGGACTGAACAGATCACGGGGATATGGAATCACATCAAAAATTACTTCATTATACCCATTCCCATTACCGGCATGATTGTCGCCACAATGGTGAGCCGTTTGACCAACTACACAAGTGACCAGGTGATGGTCCAGCGTTTCCAAACCTGCAAGACTATCAAGGATGCGCGGGCGGGTTTCGTTCTGACCGCTATCGGCGACATCCTGTGGATGGTCATTCTGATTTTTGTTGGAGTGGCATTGTTCACTTACTTCAACCAGGTGGGAGGGATTCCTGAGTGGCTGAATAACAAGGAGGATCAGGTGTTCCCATACTTCATGGGAAAGGTTTTCCCGGTGGGATTGACCGGCCTGGTGATTGCGGCGATTTTCGCGGCCTCCCTGTGCAGCCTGGGAGGAGCGATCAACTCTGTAACCTCAGTGGTCGTGATTGATTTTTATGAGCGCATTTATTTGGGCAGGCAACGTGACCAAATCCCGCACAGCGAAGAGGAGCAACGCCGGCAGGTACGGCTTTCCCGAACCATTACCCTGGTGATTGGAATTGCCGCGGTCGCTCTTTCCTGTAATGTCTCCAGGCTTGGAACAATCCTGGAAATCGCCAACAAGATCATCAACAGTTTTACGGGCGCCATACTCGGCATTTTCCTGCTGGGGATGTTTACTCGCCGGGCAAACAGCTTCTCCGTATTCCTCGGAGGTGTTCTCGGCACGCTCATGGCCATTTATGTCATCTTCTGGAGTTCACCAAAGCTGACCGCCGATCTGGGTATCACCAACCTGTTTCCCTCTGGGGAACCGATCAGCTTTTTGTGGCCATCCACTTTCGGTTTCGTGACCACCCTCATCGTAGGGTACTGTTCCAGCTTGCTGACAACACGCTCCAAAGGGGAGATTGAAGCCGGCGAGAAGTGGAATTGGTTCGCGGTGACACGAGAGAAACTTGTGGAGGAGTGAGTATGGCGGGCAAGACTTCCTCGGATCTCAAGGGGCTTTGGGCTGCCATCCCCACCCCTTGGAATATTGATGGAAAGTTGGCAACCGGTACACTCGAGAGGAATATCGCGCGTTATTCGGAAATTCCTATGGACGGAGTTTACACCACCGATAGCGATGGCGAATTCTACGCCCTCGAAATCGGTGATTTTCGTTCCCTCATGAAAGCCTTCACGGAAGCAATGTCGCAAACCCAGATGGCTGCTGCGGCCGGTGCTACATGGTCGCACACCCAAGGCATCATCGACCGGATGAAGGTAGGCTTGGATCATGGGATCAACACATTTCATGTGGCCTTCCCATACTGGATGCCCCTCTCGAATTCAGATCTCGAACATTTCTGGGAGGATCTTGCAAAGGCTGTGCCCGAGGCAAGGTGGATCCACTACAATACCCCCCGGGCGCATCGTCTCCTCAAAGGCAAGGACTATGCACGCCTTGCGGATCAATACCCGCAGCAGATGATTGGAAGTAAGATGGGGTCCTCCAGCCTGTTTGATATCGTTGACTGTATCAGTGCCTCCCCCGGACTGGCTCATTTCACAGTGGACTACATGACTGTCCCCGCGATGATGGTGGGTGCCGCTGGAACATGCAGTTTCTGGGCGAACACCCTCCCGCGATGGACCCGCCAGATGACGGATCTTTGCCTTCGAGGTGAGTGGGTGGAGGCGATGCGGATGCAGCAATTTCTGCTTGTCTGGGAAACACAACATACCACTCCACTGAGAGAAGCCGGCCACCTGCATGGCATCATAGGAAAGGCACGCGGTGCCTTGACTGGGTTCCTGGAAGACTCGGGCTACACCAAACCGCCCTATTACCCGGTCTCAGAATCCCTCATGCGGGAGTTTCAAGAAGCTTTTGATGAATATTGGAAGGGGTGCAGTTGAAAAAGAAACAAGACTTTATGAATGAATCTACC
>CAZORO010000094.1:0-6081 GCA_964581845.1 uncultured bacterium | reverse complement strand
ACAACATCACAAGAAAAACGAATGAGAAGGAGGATAAAATGTCGAATTCATACTTTCACCGTGTAAGGGCGCTCACATCAACCAAGATGTGGATCAACAATGTCACACGCGAGGAAGCCCAAATGGCGATTGACGCCGGTGCCTGTGGTTGCACACAGAATCCATCGTACACCTGGAAAATGCTCACTCATCCCAATGAAAAAGAACATGTTATGAAGCTCTTGGATGAAACGCTGTATGAAACAAATGATGATAACGAGTTGGTTTGCCGGCTCCAGAGAAAGCTGATCACCGGGATCGCGAAAGTTTTCATGCAGGTTTATGAGAAGACTAACGGCGAATACGGCTATGTGAGCATCCAGGGCGATCCAATCCATGAGGAGGATCCTGATGTCATCATCGCCGAGGGACGTAAGAACCGTGCAATCAGTCCCAACATGATGATCAAGATCCCAGCGACAGTCGCTGGTCTGAAGGCCATGGGTGTTCTCATCGAGGAAAATACGCCACTTAACGCCACCGAGATCATGGGTGTCAGCCAATTCGTCGATGTCTGCGAGATGTACCACAAAATTGTCCATAAGACCAAAACCAAGCCAGTAATGTATTTCTCACTGATAACTGGAATCTATGATGAGTGGCTTCATGGATATGTCAAGGAACAAGGAATCGAGATCAATCCCGATATCCTCTACCAAGCAGGGATGGTGATCGCCAAGAAGGTCTACCAGATGAGGCAGGACCGTGGCTACCAGCTTGGCTTTATCGGCGGTGGTGTGCGGGGGCTTCAGCATTTCACCGAGATGGTGGGTGGCGATGCATGCATCACCATGAACTGGAAAGGACAGGCCGAGGAATTATTAAAACTTGACCTGCCAGTTGTCTCGCGATTGTTTAATCCGGTTCAGCCCACCGTGCTTGAGGAGCTCATCGAGAAGGTTCCAGGCTTCCGTCAAGCTTATTTTCTGAAGGGTCTGAGCGTGGAGGAATATGAACACTATGGTCCAGTGGAATACTTCCGGAGCATGTTTGTCTCAGCTTGGAAGAATGTACTTGAATTGGCCGGTAAAAGGCGTGCGGAACTGGGAGCTAAAGCGAAGTAACCGCAGCTCAAATAAATGACCAGAAAAGGAGCAGACCATGAATGCCAGGAAGATCAAAGTCTTTATCATACATACTAGCTTTGTCTCGGTCGATGATCTCACAAAACTTTTCAAGGAAAATGCGCCGGAGGTTGAGGTCCGCCATATTGTTGACGACAGTCTTCTGGCCGAGGTGTTGGCCAATGGTGGAGTAACCGTGGCTGTGCGTAGCAGAATGGTTGAATACTACAAAGCGGCGGAGGATGCGGGCGCGAACCTGATCTTCAATCAATGTTCCTCGGTGGGTGAGGTGGCCGATCTGGCCAGGCAGATGGTCAAGGTACCCGTCATCAAGGTGGATGAGGAGATGGCTCGCGTGGCCTGTCAGACTGGGCGTAAAATTGGAGTGGTGGCGACGCTCAAGACCACATTGGGTCCAACATGCCGTTTGGTCGAGTCCACAGCATGTCAGATGAATCAGGATGTTGAAATCACCCAGGTTCTTGTCGAGGGTGCTTTTGAGGCCCTGGTATCCGGCGATAGAGCGAAACACAACGAGATGGTCCTCACAGCCATCCGGAAACTCACGGAGACCGTCGATGTGGTAGTTTGCGCTCAGGGAAGCATGAAAGCAATTGTGCCTGACCTGGGAGAAACCCGTGTCCCCGTGCTGACATCACCGGATATGGGAGTCCGTTACGCCGCGGAGTACATCCGGAAGAACCTTGCAGCGTAATTTGTGGCGGATAATACACGGCTACGAGCGGGCTTCGATGATGGGAGCGGGAAGGGTGGCGTTGTAGTCATCCACGATTTTTCCAACAAGGCGGATTCGCTCGATATCACCCGTGGAGGCTATTTCATCGGAGATTCCCAGAATCAGGTTGGGGGCGAAAAGACGGATGACTTTTCCGGTGCATTCGGCCAACTCCTGCTCGGAGAATCCGGGATCAAAAAGAATCGCGGGGATGCCATCGATAAGAAAAACCTGGTTGCCGAGGGCTTCCTTGACTTCTTCGAGGGTGACATCCCCCTGCGGTTTGGGCGTGATGGCCTCGATCCCATCCAGTCCGCAAGTCCGTGCAAAAGGAAGCAGCATTTTTGTGTCGCCATCCCAATGGGAGAAAACAAACTTTCCCGACTGGTGGAGTTTGCGGCATCGGTCAAGGTAGGCGGGAAGCACATATTTCTCAAACAATGCCGGAGAGAGAGTCGCGCAATGTAAATTATCTCCGAAGCAGACAAGATCGACTGGAGAAGAATTGATAACCTCGATCATCCGCAGGTGGTTTTCATGAAGGGCACGGAAGTAATCATCAACCACGTCTCCCCATTCCATGAGCGCATACACTGCATTTTCCACGCCCATGGTATCAATGTAGAGGTTCTGTACATTCACACGTGGCAGGTACATATTGGGAGCGCAAAGGTCTCCCCACTCCAACTGTATGGAGTTGTACCTTTCATGATCCCAAGCCCAGTCGGAGTGGTCAAGGATCCATGCCGAGATTTCCATATCCTCGGGAGTTTCAATCCAACGCTTTTCGCGGATGAGGGAGGGGCTGTTGGGTGTTTTACGCAGCACCGTGAAAATCGTTCCAATGGGTGTACGCACGGTTTGGCGTATCCGGCACTCATCAATATGATCCTCGCTACGGCTGATCGAGGAATGCTCCACACGGACATAACAAGAGTTGTAGTCATAAACCCGGTTGGAACAACCCAGGTCACGATAAATATCAGCATGGCTCTTGCCCTGGTAAAGCGATGGCAACGCGATACCCCCAAATTCCCGGTCCTTAAACCACGCCAAAATACGAGGCTGCCAGAGAATCCAACCCCCTGCCCCGCCAAAGGCAACCCTGTGATTCATCTTGGCCAGGTCCACACTCCGGTGATCAGTCACGCGGCTCATTTTCATTAGATCCTCATGAAAATTTCTCCAGCGCACAATACCATAGGTTGGATATATTATTCAAGACGCTTTATTCGGGAACTGAAATCTACTTCAATGCATTAGCGGCGTATTTGATAGTATACTCAGGAAAGGCCAGATATGAAAATCCAAGTTCCGGTGATCTCCACCACTCATTATGATCGTGAGTGGCGCTTCTCGCTCCAACAAACACGATCCATGCTGGTAGATCTGATGGATCATCTGATCGAGATCCTCGACACTCATGAGGATTTCCATTGTTATCACCTTGACAGCCAGAGCGTCATTCTCGAGGACTACCTTTCGCTCCGTCCCAAAAGAGAAGCAGATTTGCGGCGCCATATTTCTGGTGGACGGTTATTGGCGGGCCCCTGGTATTCCTTACCGGACATGAACCTGGTGGCGGGTGAATCCATCATCCGTAATCTGCTTATAGGCCACAAGCTGGTGGCGTCCTACGGCCCGGTCCCGAAGGTGGGATATACACCCACTGGATTCGGCCAAATATCGCAACTCCCCCAGATTTATAGTGGTTTTGGAATTGGCACAGCCATGTTCTACCGTGGTCCTGACCGCTCGAAAGTGGAAAAGGAGTTTATTTGGAGGGCGCCGGATGGCTCAGAGGTGGTGGCGTATATCTTCACGCCCGAGTTTGGCAGGATGCCCCTCTATCACTGCATCACTCGCCGCGTTCTATATGGCCAGGCATTTTATGAACGGAACCAGGCTTGGGATTCCGGTGAAGGTCCTTTCCGGTTAGAGGATGAGAGGACCCGCTGGAACCTCTATTACCAGTCCCATACCCATGAGGGCATCGACACTTCACTGGTGCCCTCGGAGACACGGCGGATGATCGAGACCGAGCTGCGCAATTCCAATCTCGACACCTTCCTGTGTGTTGATGGAACCGACTCGACCGAACCACAACCACTCACACCCGTACTCTTGGAGGCGATGAACGCCGTGTGCGATACCCATGAGTTTGTGCACACGGATTTGAATGCCTTCGCCGAGGTTCTACACAGGGCGCGTCCCAAATTGAAGACCTTCCAGGGCGAGATGCACACCGCCGCCAAAGATGGAATCCAGGTCAACCTGTTCGGCGACACTCTCTCGACACGGACGGACCTCAAACAGCTCAACGCCTCCGCCGAGAACAAGCTGATTGCCTGGGCGGAGCCTTTCGCCACCCTGGCATGGCTTCATGACGTTGAATACCCAAGCACATTCCTCGATGAGGCCTGGCGGTTTCTGCTCAACAACCAGTCCCATGACTGCATCGCCGGCTGCGGGCAGGATATTGTGCATGAGGATATGATCTACTATTTCCGTCAGGCCAGCGAAATCGCGGATGAGGTGACCCGCAAAAGCCTTTTGAAACTGGCGGGTAAGATCGATACGGGGCAACTGGGCGATCATGAGGCACTCCTTCTGATCTTTAATCCCAGCGCCTACCGGCGTGATGGTGTTGTTGAGATGCGTGTCGATCTTCCCTCGGATTTCAAGGCCCAAGATATCCGGGTGAAAACTCTTTCCGGAGAGGAACTTCAATTCGATGTGACACGCTTGTCCAGGGGTAAGGTTCTCATCCACCGTCCCAAAGATGCCCCCGGGATTTATGCAATGGACAGCTGGTGGATTCGCCTCGAAACCAAGCAGATTCCACCTCTGGGATGGACAACCCTGATCGTGGAACCCTCCCTTGAGCCAACACCCATCTCAATCACTCAAAAGAAGGAAACATCACACACCATTGAGAACGAGTTCCTAAAGATCTCTCTCAACCAGAAAGGATGCTTTGACCTGATAGACAAAACTACAGGTAGGATTTTCGAGGGCCTGAACCATTTTGAGGACCGTGGCGAAGTGGGGGATGCCTATTTCAGCATCCCACCGGATGAGGACAAGGTGATTTATGGCCCCCCGGCATCTTTCCAGGCATGGAGTCAGGTGGGAAGGGTGAGCTCCTCGATCACGGCCGAGTTTGTAATTGAAATACCGGAGAATTCGGAACCCAAGGGGAGAGCGGAGAGAACCCGTCCAGTCCCAGTATGCACTATGGCCACACTGTTGAGGGGTTCTCATGAGGTTCAGTTCAGAACTGAGATTGACAATTGTGTCTGTGACCACCGCCTGCGAGTGCTCTTTCCCTCAGGGATCTCAGCTGGGATATCCATCAGTGATATGCCTTTCGACTTCCCGGAAAGACCAATTCAACGGCCAGATACCTCCGCCTGGTTCGAGCGGGACTATCCCAATCACCCCATGAGGCATTTCTGCACGGTGATGGATGATCATGGAGGATTGGCCGTGATGACTCGCGGCCTACCGGAATACGAGGTTTATGATGATGAGAAGCGGACCATCGCGGTAACACTTCTACGGACCTCGCGGGTGAAAACCCCCAAGGTCAAGTCAGTGGATATGGCGCAACAGGGCACTCAACAGCTCGGGAAGCAGGTCTTTGAATATGCGGTTCTGCCTTACCAGTCCGACCTTGGTTCCGTCTACCGTGCGGCGTTGGACTATTGTCTGCCCTTCAGGACCGGACAATGCGGCCGCCAGATGGGGTTCCTCCCCATGGAAATGTCTTTCCTATCCGTACCGGATCCCTTCTCTTTGACGGCCTTGAAAAGGTCTGAATCGGGTCAGTCCGTTGTTCTCCGCCTGTGGAACACCTCGGAAAAAGAGAGCGAGGCGAAGATTGGCATTGGCTTCCAGGTGAGTGAAGTGTGGGAGACCAACTTGGCTGAGGAACGCCAGAAGCGTGTTCCTGTAGTAAAAGGTGGAGGAATTCATCTGAAAGCTCGTTCCAAGCAGGTCCTGACCTTGGAACTGGTTCCCTAATAATCGTCTTGAAAACGAGTTTGAGATTAAAATTTTCCTTGACATGGAGCGGGTCCGGTGGTATCAATAAAACGGATATTGAAAACGCTTTCAGTCTCATGCCGATCCCTATGGGGGGAAGGTAAGAGAAGGGTTGTATGTGTTGATAATGGATTAACGCCGCGTCCGAGCGAGTACGGTCCCCTCAGGATGAGGGGCGGTTCCGCCCAACCCATC
>CAZORO010000093.1:0-13166 GCA_964581845.1 uncultured bacterium | reverse complement strand
CCCAGCCATGATTCGCACGTCCCGCATTGATGGTTTCCTGCCAGAAGGAGGCACCATTATCGAGGTTATGAGTGAACAGCGGACCGGTCACTAAAGTCAGTCCTGTCCACGAGGGATCAGTCGAGTGGCCGCCTCCCACCTTGGTGGCCAGGTAAAGACGCGCCAACAGCCGCGCGAAGGAATCGGGAGGAAAGATCGCGCTGGTTCCTCCGGCCCAGTTGTTGGGTTCATTGAAGCTTTCTACAACGCGGACCCGGTCGCGGAAATGCTCCAGGATCTTGATCCAGTTGGTGACATACAGCTCGGCATACTCGGAGGTCTGCAGGAAGGCGCGCTGGTTCTCCACGTTCGAGGGGATCCGTACCGCCTCCGCGCCGATCAGCCCGTAGACCTGGATTCCCTGAGCCGCATATCCATCGATGATTTCGTCGTAGGTCTCGAACCAGGTTAGGTTTTCCGGGCCATGGCGCGTTGTATCGTCAGGAGCGCTCCAGGGCCCCAGGATGAAATTCACCCGCACCCAGCCCGCTCCGGTGTCGCCGAGGACCCCCGCGCCACTGTTGACGCTGATGGAACCGCTTTGGCTATCGATGGGGGCATTGGAATTGAGACCCACTCCGAGCTTGTCCAATGGAAGCTCGGGTCCATAAACCTCGAACTCCGGGATCCGCGCGAAATCATCCACGCCGGGATCAGTGATCACCAACCGGACAAACCTGACGGAGGCGGGTGGTTCAATGAGTATCGTTGATATGTTCTCCTGGGAAGGATTGTTGACCGCCGCGCGTGATGTCCATGGTCCGGAAAGAAGATTGGCTGTTTCGATCTGGAGGGCCTGAGTATTGTAACCAGTCCATTCTCCCGCCGCGCCCGCATGACGGACCACGCATCCAGTGACCGGCCGCTCCATACCCAGATCAACAGTCAGGGTGTGTGGTGGCGCGATCCTCTCCCCGCTGGTCCATTTACTGGCCTCAGTGAGGATCCCATCGATAGCCTTGTCCGGTGTCTGGGAGAGATAGGATGAAGAGGCTTGAGCGGGCTTCTTCAAAGCCAGATTCACTCCTGGGGGATTGGCTTGAACCAGCGCGCTGGGACTGAACGAGAGTGCCCATACTATTACGGGCAACAGTGTAGGAAAGGGATTAGGAGACATCCCGCGGAACCTCATGTCCATGAGCGGGGGCGCTGGCGGCGCCCCCGCGTGAGTTGAGCTCAATACAACGACCAGTCGTGTACGCTTGTCGGATTGGTGATGGGGTGATCCCCGAAGAACAGATCGACCTCATAGATGAGCGGGGACTCGAAGGCCGGTTCCTGGCCATCACGATCATCGCCATTGCCAGGCATCCAGTCATCCCGAAAGGCGCCTGTGGTGTCGCTCACCATGTAAAAGATGATCTGGATTCCAGTAGCGTCAAGCGCCAGAGGGCCATTGGCATCATCATTCACCACGGAAAGTGATGCGGCATAGGTTCCTGGAGTATGGGGATTGGCGATCAACCCGAATCCCCCCCAACCTGGCTGGAGACCTGGAACAGGCGTGACCTCCTCGATCAGTGGGACATCATACCATGCTCCGATGGGGTCCGGATCGGTGGTGATGGCGACATCATAGTGATGAAAGACACGGCCATCCCGTCCATCGGTATTGCTGCTGAATACCCGCAGTTCCGCGAGATTGTGAGGCCCATCGAAATACCAGCGCGCCACCGCCGCGGGAACATTCTCGTTCTGGTAAGGTTCCGGTCCTCCCAGGAAGTCGTTTAGGAGCCCAGAAAAAATGTGTACCTGGCCCAATCCGTCGGTGAATGCCATCTCATGGTCTTCAGGATTTGTGTTGACAGGATGCCATGGTGTCGCGCTGACCATATCCGCGAGGTTGCCATTGAGATCATCAACCGCAGACTGTTGGATGCTGAGGGCTTCGGGAAGGATACCCATTTCTTGTACAACAATCCGGGGTGCAGCGTTTACATTGAAGGCAATTGCAAGAACCAGAGAAATTAAAAATGCGTGCTTTTTCACGTGGTTATTACCTCCTGTGTGTGTTGGAAAGTCAGATATGACTATTCAGTCTATCATTGTGAGTGGCTGCTGACCAGTGAATCTCACATTGTGTTCGGATGCAGTTCAGGCTTACTCATGCGTGGCGAGTTGCCTCACGAAGGCTTCAGAGGTTTCCTTTTCATCGGTGATCACATGATCCGCTCCAGCTCGTTTGAGAAAGCCGGTGTTGGCCAGATAACGGCAACGGGCAAGAATCAGGCATCGGCGGTTGAGCTCCTTGATGGCCCGGATGACTTGCATGGCGGTGGGATCATCAGGAACACACACCACCGCAAACTCCCAGGATTCCACCAAGGCGCGTTTGAGAACATCAGGATCGGCGGCGTCTCCCTCGATGGAGTGGAATCCCTGTTGAGCGAAGGGGTGGAGATTGACCGGGCTACGGTCAATCAGGATGACCTTGTAGGCCATGATCTCCAAGTGGGAGAACACCCGCCGCCCGATCGGCCCCAGACCGATGATCCCCACCGTCCTTTCCGAAGGACTGGGCAGTTGAGACCGGCGGGACTCTTTGCTCTCTGCTTCATCTACTTGTTGTGTCCAGCTCAATCCCCAACGCAAGAGGAGAGGGGTGAACACCAAGGATCCGACAGCCAGACAGAGGAAACGATTGTAATCATTCATGTTCAATAAGCCCGCTTGAACGCCATTCATTACAAGGACGAAAGAGAGCTCACCCATTTGAGAGAGGCCCGCGCCCATGCCAATGGAAGCTTTCCAAGGAAGGCCGGTGAACCTGAGAGCGATGGCTCCCGTAATGGTCTTTAACGCCAGAACCAGGATGAGACCAGGTATCAGTATGAATGCGTCATTGAAAAGCGTCTGCGATTGCAAGAGTAATCCCAAACTGACAAAAAAGACCGCCGAGAAGGACTCACGGAAGGGAAGAATGAGCGCATCCACCTGGCTGGTGAGACGATTTCCGTTGAACACGATTCCGGCGGCAAGCGCGCCGAGTGGTGCTGGGAGCCCAAGGTAATGCGCGGTATAGGCTAATCCAGCGAGTATGGTCAGAATGAGGAGGACCACCAGCTCGGTGCTTCTCAGGTTTGCGAGCAATGGCACAATCCACCGGTTGAGCCCCTTCCGGCAGATATAGACTCCCGCGATGAGGGCACAGGTTTTCTGCATGACCAGGATAAAGGTGAGGGGTTTGGCGGATTCTCCCGCTTGAGTGAGCAGGGGTATCAACAAAAGCAGAGGAACCAAGGCAATGTCCTGGAAGAGCAGGATGCCGATAGCACGCTGTCCACTGGCGGTGGCTGTCCGGCCCCATTCGGATAAAGCCTTGAAAACCAGAACAGTGGAGCTGAGCGACATGGCCGCTGACAACAGGAAGGCGGAGCGGGTCTCCATTCCAGTGAGGTTCAAGGCGAGTAAGGCGAAGGCGATTGCTACCGCCATGAAGATCCCCCCGCCAATCAGAAGAAGGCGCAGAAAGTGGCCAAGCTCATCCAGCGCGAACTCCAACCCGATGGAAAAGAGCATTAATAGAACACCAAAGTGCGCGATTGCCTCGATCTGCTCGGTTTCTCCAGAGACCCACCTCAGTCCGCCTTGGCCGATCAAGGCTCCGGCAATCAGATAGCCCACCAGCGTCGAGAAATGGAAATGTTTACAGATCACACCCGCCACGAAGCCTCCGGTAAGGATGATCAGCAGATCCGCGATCCAGGTGGTCTGCTCGATCATATCCTTGTGGATGGGAAAAGGGTGGCAGGCATATGAGATGGGATTGGATCAATCATTGGGATTGTTTTTAACTTCGAGAATCAGGCCATCGAACTCCTCGACAAGAGACCTAACAGAAGGTTCGGCCTCGAGAACCTCTCCGGGAGTCACTTTCACGGATGGGGTGGGCTCCTCAATGACTTCAACAAGCGGACGAGAGAAGATGGCCTCATTACGGGGGACACTTCTAAAAACCACATCCTTGACACGGACTCCGAGTACCTCCCAAAGGACTTCCTTAATAACTTCTCTGGAAGCACGAGTGCTGAGTTGTTGGCGGTGGTACTCAAACTCAAGCGGGATGGCAAATTCCAGGGTTCCATCGCGATACATCTGGGGAACCGCTTCGGCGAGATATCCCCCATAACGGACATCCTTTTCAGTGACACGGTGACAGACTTCGGACCATTTCTCAGTCAAAGCATCCACCACATCGCTGTCTGGTTCGTCATCCATTTGAATGGGTGGATGGGAGGGATGTAGTGGCGGGGCAGGCACTTTTTGGGATGGTGTGGCCGGGGGGAACCTTATGGCATCATCCCTTCTCTCACGGGGAGGTGCCGGGTTGGAGTCTGCTCGTGCCGTGCTTGCTAATTCATATTGGCGGGGAGCTGGAACGTTTGAGGATAACTCACCGCGTGGAGAGAGAGTGGAAGAGGCTCCCTTTCGTCCAAGAAGAGCGTCAATCTCAACCGTGGAAGGCATTTTGGCCAGTTTGGCCACAGCTGCCTCGGCGACCGCGCGTGAGGAGCCAGCGAATCTCAGCCTCCGTTCAGCCTCGAAGAGAATGTCGATGCCGTGCAGGATGTCCTCCAGGGTCAATAGCCGCGCTTGTTCTTGAACTGCCTTGGTGTGGTCAGGTGGCAGGTCTACCAGTGACTCGCAGTCCTGGACCACCCGGGACACCATCAGATTCCTGAAATGAGACAGGAGGTTGCGGACCAGCAGTCCCATGTCTTGTCCACGGGTGTAGACCGAGTGAACAAGATCAAGAGCGGATGAAGCGTCTTTCAAACGTACCGCTTCGGTGATTTGGAGTAATGTGTTCAAACGGACTCCTCCAAGCACCAGCTCGACCTCATCCAAGGTTAAGGTTTCATCGGCCAAGCTGGTGATCTGATCGAGGATCGATTGGGCATCACGCATCCCTCCCTCCGAGGCTCGCGCAATCAGATAAAGGGTCTCTTCACGGATCGATTCAGGGACTCGTCCCCAGCTTCTGGAATCAAGGCATTGACGTAAGCGCGTGACAATCTGCTCAAAGGCGAGGGGACGGAAACGGTATTGTTGGCAGCGCGACACGATGGTGTCGAGCATTTTCTCCGACTCCGTGGTGGCCAGAATGAAACGGACATGGGGGGGCGGTTCCTCAAGAGTCTTCAGGAGAGCATTGAAGGCATCCTTTGTAACTTGGTGAGCTTCATCAATGATATAGATTTTGAATCTGCACACGGAGGGAGGGAACTGAACATTATCTCGAAGATCACGGATGTCATCGATTCCACGGTTACTGGCGGCATCGAGTTCGATCACATCCATGCAGTTGCCTTTGGTGATCGACAAACAAATCGTGCATTGATTACAGGGTTCGCCATCTTGAGGATTCTCGCAGTTGACCGCTTTGGCGAGGATACGGGCTGTGGATGTTTTCCCAACTCCCCTCGGGCCACAAAAGAGATAGGCATTGGCGAGGCGGCCTCGACGGACCGCATTCCGCAAAGTGGAAGTGATATGATCCTGCCCAATGACTTCAGCGAAGGTCTGTGGGCGGAACTTTCGGGCTGTGACCTCGAAGGGCTGGGAATCGGTCATGATCGCTTGATCCTAACCAATGATGGGTTACGGAGCAATCTTGAGTGGCTCCTGTAGACCCGGGTAGTGACATAACAGTGGGAAGGTACCTGTTAGGCCGCCGAGTTCGAGTCAGATGGGCCCCCGCCTAGATTGATCATAGATGAACCATTTTGTGGAAACCTTGCTGGTGTTGGATTCCATGAGAGATTTCCGCCTGAGGATAGGCTCATCCTGATATCAATTCATCTCCGGGGTATGCATTGGGTTGACCCTTTACGAGGTTCACGGATATACTTTTCGCACTTTGTAAAGTCTCATTGGTTGCCATGGCCTGCACCTAAAAGGTCTTATTTCTTTATCGTCCCAGGAGGCGATCGCAGTGCATTTTGCCAAACTGTTTCGATCCTCAATTGTTTCCATAGTCTGTATGCTCACCATAGCGGTGGTCTCCTGGGGGCAGCTCCCGCCGGTCATCAATCTGAGTGTGAATCCAGGAACTGAATCCTCGACGGTTCTTCGAGTTTATGGAGAACGAGCCGAGGATGCCCTGGGGTCCCATGAGGGCCGGGGGCTCGCTTTTGGAGATGTGGATGGTGATGGTTTTGATGATTTCATCCTCGGAGCCCCGGGTACCAATACAACCAATGGTGTGGCGGCGGGGGAGGTCTATATTGTTTATGGGGCTTCGGTGAATGATGCCACCATCAATCTCGCCGATAGTGCCTCCACGACCCGGATCCTCGGAGCCACTGCCGATAACCGGACCGGAACAACCGTAACATGTGATGATTTCGACGGAGATGGGTTGAGCGATGTGGCCATCTTTGGTGGTTTATTCGATCCTCTTAGCATGCCTTCAAGGGTGACGATCCTTTATGGTGATGCGTCTCTGCGTGGCAAGACTCTTTCCCTTGCGTCACTCGACTCCACGGTAGCGAGTACGGTTATTGTGGCAAGTACCGGCTACTCGTTCCTGGGCTTCTCGATGGACTCCGGCGATGTGAACGCCGATGGTTTGGCCGATCTCCTTTTGGGGACCATATTAGACCAAAAGCATGGTTTTAATGGGGAGGCCGATGTCCTGTATGGCTCTGCATTATTACGGGGAGCCACCGTGGACCTTGCGAGCCCTTCTTCGGCTTCTCTGGTCACTCACATCGCCCCCGACAGGCCTCAGTCTTTCTTTGGCAGCTCGTTGACTTGCGGCGATCTGAATGGAGATGGTTTTGACGATGTAGTTCTGGGAAACCTGGAGGCTGACATCCCCGCAGCCGCGAAGAGAGGGGCGGTTTATGTGGTTTATGGGAGTACAACCCTCAAGGGAACTACCCGGGTGATTGAGATCCTTTCCCCTACCTGTCCACCGGATGAAACGCGGATTGAAGGACCAATCAGGTCTGTAACGATGGAATCCGGGCAGATCGCGGTCACACTCGCCTCCGGTGATCTCAATGGCGACGGCTATGATGATCTGATGATTCCTGCCCGGAAGGCCAGTCCTCTTGGCCGTGACAAGGCGGGTACGGTCTACCTGATTCATGGGAACGCGGAACTTCCCGCATCAATTCTTCACCTGGACGCGACACCTGGGCTCATCGCTGAATCCCGGATTTATGGCGCAACCGTTTCGGACTTCATTGGTAACACTGTTGGAATGGGAGACTATGATGGGGATGGTCTTGCAGATGTCTTCTTCGGGACCAAGATCTCCCCGGAACAACGTCCCGATGGGGGTGTAGTATACGCGATTGCAGCGGCGGCTCTGACAGGGGTTACTGTGGACCTTTCCACCTTTGAGCCGGTCACGCGCATTGAGGCAGACAACGAAGATGATCGGTATTATTTCACCTCCAAGAGGGCTGCCGACTTCAACGATGATGGAGTCATGGATTTTGGCACCTCCGCTGTGTATGGAGATAATCCAGCAATCGCCACTGGCGAGAATAACAGCGGTTACGCCGTAGTGGTTTTCGGCAAGACCAGCGCTCTTTCGGCCACAGCGGTGGAGGCTTTCCGGGCTGGCGGTGTTCCTTTGAAGGGAATTGGTGGATCAAGAACCAATGTGGTACGCGCTTGGGTGGGATTCAACGGGGGCAGCACTGCCTCCATGGTTACAGTCAACCTTTACCGCTCGGATAGCTCCATTGTAGGACTGGGAAATGGATCGAAGGAAGATGTAGCCGATGTATTCTGGAACATCCAAACAAACCGGACCGGTTATGACAACGCCTCGATCAAGCTTCGCTACTTTGAATCAGAAATCTCAGGAATAACCGAAAGCAACCTTCGTCTTTATCATTCCAACTCTCTATCGGGGCCGTGGAAACCTGTCTCCTCGGCGGTTTTCGATATGGTCAAGAACACGGTTAGCGTCACAACACCCTACCTGGGTTATTTTGCGCTTCGTGCCGCCGCCAGTTCAGACTTCCATGACTGCTTGGATGTCATCTCGGAATCCGAGTGGCTGATCTCATCCGCTCTCCGTCAACAAGTCTTCTTCAATGTCGACTTTGTAGTTCCAGAGGGAGTCACGTTGACCCTCGAGATCGCTAGGCCGGACCAGATCCTGAGCTTATTCTTTGGCGAGGAGATCTGCGGAGCTGGGTGTGACACTCACCATCTGGCGGGGAAGACCGAGTTCATCATCGAGGGAGCCCTCAAGACAAGTGTCGCGGGAAATCAATATGTGATCATCACCTCGGATGATGAAGCCTACCCAGAGAAATCAGGATTCGAGAAGACGATTGGAAAATGGGGGGGATTCTATGTTCTTGACCGCTCGGATGACCGTATAACCCTCTTGAAAGACCTTCATATCCGGAATGCCCTCAACGGGGTGCAATTCCAGAAAGCTTCCAGCACTTTGGTTAGCTGCAGAATCGAGGAGTGCCAGCAGTATGGAGTGTCAGTTGAGGACCAATCCTTTCCCCGTATCGAAATGTGCTCCATCCTGAACAACGGCGCTGGCGGAATCAATGTGAATAAAAAATCCTCGCCGTTTATTCTTAATAACAACATCGTTAATCACACTACCGGCATCGGTGTTCTGATCTCTGATTACTCCTCACCTGTTTTGACGGGAAATGTCATTACTGGGAATGGTACGGGTGTCTCTGTACGGACCAATTCGGCTCCCAGCCTCGGTAGAGTCTCAATCGTTCCCGAGAATGATCCGGAACCCGATCAGGATCCGGGCAATCCTCTTGATGAAGGCGGGAATACGATCACCGATAATTACAACAGCAGTGGCAAACCCATCAATGTGATCAATAACACCCCCAATATCTTGTACGCGGAGAATAACAATTGGGCCTTGACAGATCCAAAGGCCATTGACGCGACAATTATTGATGACGACGAAGTCAACTCTGTCCCAGGTCTGTTAGGGAATGCCGGGAAGGTGGATTTCATTCCGATTCAGGGAGCATTGCCAGCTCCTACCCCGACTCCATCCATCACACGAACTCCGTCACGTACTCCAACCTCGCCCACGCCAACCATCACCCCCACCTTTGATCCGGGTGTTCCTACAAATACGTTAACATTCACTAAGCTTCCGACACGTACGTGGTCGATGACTCCAACCAACTCTCCAACGAATACCCAGTTTGTTGTGATCTCCAATACACAGACACCCACGCCCACAAGAACCACGCTTCCGCAAGAACTCAATCAGAATCTTACTCTGAGTGGGATTGTCCGTATCGAGAGTGACTTCCTAGTCGTTCCCGGAGTAACTGTTACCTTCCTTCCGGGTTCGACCATCTTTGTAGAGAATGGCTCGGTCATTCAATTGAGTTCTCAGTCGCGTTTCATCGCTATCGGGACGGCTGATTCACCCATCTACTTCATTTCTCCCCCCTCTCAGCGTTGGGGAGGAATCAAGATCCTCGGACCGGACTTCGATGCGGAAAGCGCACGATCCGTCTTCACTTATTGCGTTTTTGAGGGAGTTGGGGATTCCAACAAGAATGTATCTGGAGCTGCCGCGTTGAGTCTGACGAATGTTCACACTCGTGTCGAGCGGTGCGAGTTCCGCGACTGTGAGACTGGTATTCGAGTCTCCGGTGACAGGAACTGCCATCCCTACATTCACCGGAATACCTTCAGCCGTTGTCAGACAGCGGTGGATGTGAATTTGAGTGGGACACTACCGGTGAATGCGCAACCGGGCGAGTTCTTCAACCTTGGCCGCAAACAAACCACTACCGCTCCCAACTACAATGTCGAACCTGGATTCAATGTCTTTATCCAACAGGACAATATTACTCCAACGGTCGATATCAACGTGCGTAGCTTCTTCATCGGGCAAACCCTTTTCCAAGCCGATGAGAACATCTTCCTGACATCGGATGTACCCCATGGATATGACCGTCTCTCCTCAGATCAGGTACAGGCAAGTGGCCGGATCAAAGGGATTATTCCTGTTTCAATTGACAATGCTCCCATTCTGACCAATGTCATCCATGAGGACAGCCAAGTTCCCACATGCGCCAAGGGTGAGGTTCCCGTGAAGGTGGTCAGGATTGTCGACAACGAGGTGTGGGCGGGAACTGTCGATATTCGTGGAACCACCGAGCGGGTGGAGGTTGCGGCCGGTGTTGACCTGACCATTCTTCCCGGCACCCGGATTGTCTTCCATCCATTCCTGGATTGTTCCTGTGACCCGAGGGTGGCGGATGCACGCCAATACAAGCAGACCTTGCGTGTATTGGGGCATCTCTCGGCCCGCGGAACCTGGGCTCAGCCGGTTGTGTTTGACGCCACACCCGAGGCTGGGGTGAATGAGTTCTGGTGGGGCGGGCTGGAGTTGCAGGACTCGGATCCCGCCAACCCATCCGAGATGGTCTTCTGCAAGATACGCCGGGCGGAGGTGGGTATTGCTGTTTATAGCGGCGCGAGCCCCTCGTTCAGGGACACCCTGGTGGAACGCTGTGGTGAAACCGCCATTGCCGTGGTCAATGCACAACCCGCGGCAACCGCCTTCGGGAAGGCTAACCTTGAGAAAGCGTCAGTGATCAGTGGGGCACTTAATTCCCGTGGATTGGTAAAGATATCGGGAGATCCCTTCAATGTTCCACGGCCAACCTTCCGTAGGGTGGTGGCCTTGGCTGGGACTCATGGTGAGTATGGTTTCATCAGCCAGGATAGCTCTCCGCTTGTCCGTCAATCCTCGATCGGCGCGGATGGCCGTCACAATGCCCGCGAGAGCCGTGGCTTCAGGGTTACGGGAGTCTTTGTGACAGGTGACAACATCCCCGATTTTGGTACCACCAGTAATCAAGGACTCAACCTGATCGCGGGTAATCAGACAATCCAGCAACCAACTCCCGAGATGATCCTGAACACGGATAAGAGTATGAACGCCATTGGAAATTACTGGGGCACGGTTGATCTGGCCAGGATTAACGCCAAGATCCTTGACAACGGGGAAAACCTGGCGGCCGGTTCAGTTTCCGTGAATCCCTTCCTCCAAAAATTGCCTTTCATCGCTCCAGGGGGTGGCGACCTGATCAGAAACGCCAGTAGCGAGAACATGGTCTTGGCGGATGACTATATCGCCTATCTGCGTTATACACTTCCGATTCTGATCAGCCAGTCCGCTTATTCCGCTGTTTCGGATCTGAACTCGGATCGCATTGTCGACTACCGTGACTTCTTCCTCCTCAGCTTGATTTACACCGAAAGGCGCACCGTGATCACCCCGCCGTATGATGATCCGGACACCACCTTCCTGCCTCCACTCCTGTGTCCCAGCCGGACTCCGACTATGACAGCCAGTCCAACCGCCAGCGCGACCTCCGAGATTACCTCGACTTTCACTCCGACGATCACACGGACCCCGACCGTTACGAACACACCCACGATCACCAACACACCTACGATCACCGATACCCGCACTCCCACCAACACCCGTACTTTCACCCACACTCGTACTTTTACGAACACACCGACGATCACCAACACACCGACCATCACCGACACACCCACTCCGGTGTGCAAGACGGGTCTTTATGAGGGGTATTACTATGACGATGAGACAATTCCCTCGGTAACCGCCTCCCTGAGCCTGGTGGTTACCGGGGACGGAAGCATTCTACAAACCGTGTTCATGGTCCAAGACTTCGAGTGCGAAGACCAGGTTTACTCCAGCGTGTGCGCCACCACTGCATCGGCGGATATCCGCAATGGTACCTTCACCAATGTCGAACTCGATTGTGGTGATGGATTGATTTTCACGCTCCTGACGGGTCAGTGCTCCGAAACCAGCTTTAACGAAACTGACTATAACGAGAGCAACTTCGATGAAACCAGTTTCAGTGGAACCTGGGCGGCGATGGTGCAAGACACTACCTGTACTTTCGAGGGGCAGTGGAAGGTTCTGTTGTATGTACCAACACCCACCCGAACCGTGACTCTTACACCAACAGAGACTCTCACCCCAACCGTGACTCAAACTCCAACCATAACAAGAACTCCATCTTTCACTCGAACACCCACCAACACCCGTACTCCAACACAAACCTGGACACCCACGAACACTCCCACAATCACCAACACACCCACACCGGTGTGCAAGACAGGTCTCTACGAGGGATATTATTATGACAACGAGACGATCCCCTCAGTCACCTCCTCCCTGAGCCTGGTGGTTACCGGGGATGGGAGCATTCTGCAAACGGTATTCATGGTTCAAGACTTCGAGTGCCAGGATCAGGTCTATACCAGCGTGTGTGCCACCACGGCCTCGACCGATATCCGTAACGGTACTTTCACCGATGTCGAGCTCGATTGTGGGGATGGATTAATCTTTACATTGCTCACGGGGCAGTGCTCCGAAACCAGCTTTAACGAGACTCCGTATAACGAGACCAGCTTCAGTGGAACCTGGGCGGCGATGGTGCAAGATACGACCTGCACTTATGAGGGACAGTGGAAGGTGCTTCTCTTCATACCGACACCTACTCCAACCATCACGGTTACACCAACCGTGACTCTTTCTCCTACTGTCACCCGGACCCCCACAAATACCCGGACCGAAACTCCCACGGCGACGATTTCACCAACTCCGACGATTACCCCCACGCCGACCGAGACCAAACCGTGTGCGAGGGCGGTGGAGGTCAATCTCGTCTGCGCGGGTGCCACTTCCACCACCGCACCCCCATTCCATATCAGGCTGGTACCCGGGATAATCACGGGAAGCTGTGGACCTGTCGATTGTGGTGGGTTGTCATTGGTGGATGTCACCGTCGATCCCGCTTCCGTGGCGGATGAATCTCCCTTCGATGAGACACCCTTCTCATGCGTGAAGGCATTGCAACAACTTGCAGCTGGCATTGCGGGATCAATTAACTCTCAAGGTGGCGATACATTCGAGGCAGATGTGACGCGATTGGGTGCTGTCCGAATCGTGGGACAGGTGGAGTTTTCTTGCTGCTTGTGTACTACCGAGGCCTCCCTTCCTTGCAGTGGGGATACAGGTTGGCCAATCGATATCTGCGGTCTGGGGAACCTGGGTGATGGTGTCAATGGAAACGAGACCCCATTCACCGAAACCAATTTTGACG
>CAZORO010000092.1:0-13238 GCA_964581845.1 uncultured bacterium | reverse complement strand
CGGAGTCCATTTCGGTCCAGGTTCCATTTGAGTAGTTTGCCGAAATAAGGTCCATTTCACCATCTTTGTTTAAATCAGCAGCTGTCACCCACATGGGACCATTGACAGGAACATAGCTGTGGTTGCGGATGCTGAAGTCCTTTCCATTTCCCCAATAAATGGAAAGGTCAAGCATTTCCTTGAGGGGATGGGAGTTGGCGGCGAAAAGATCGACAAAACCATCCCCATTCACATCCCAGCGGTTGACTGTCTGAATGCGTCCCTTCGCGGAGACATAGGTATTGGCGCCGCCATCTCCAAAGGACCCATCGATGAAATCATGGAATGAATCCTCAACCCATCGGAGCCCTGGATCAGCTTCAACAAAGCTGTATGTGAATAGTAGTGACAGGATGATCGAAATTGTTATCCTCATGAAATAAAAACTCCTTTTCAATATTTTCTTCCCGCGCTCTCTTTCGGATACTTCACCGGCAAAACCTCTTGTTTGTGGATGACCTGCTTGGCATCAGGACCGAGGCGGGCTGTATAGCTGAGATCATCCAGGTAGACCTCGACGGAGTTCCCCCCTCTTCTGACACTAGCAAGCCCGAAATGGTCATACAGGGCTCCTGAACGCCGCATGGAGGGATCCAGGTCCTTGACCATTTTCTGGCCATCCAATGAAAAAAGGATCTGGCCCGCGCCGTTGTTCGCGCAGGGATCATAGGTGAAGGAGAAATGATGCACCTTCCGGTCAGGGACAAACACCGGACCCCGCAGCTCAACTCCCTCTCCCGACGAATCGCTCGCAAGCCCCACGAAATAGTATCCCACCGCCGAGGAATCAGCAATGCAGAGGCCCATCATATTCGGAAGTGGAAATCCCATTCCGGGACTTGAGGTCCCACTGACAGAATAATCTTTGGAGTTGAAGTAACCGAAGTACATCGCCGCATCTGTCATGCCAGTGGTAAAGTTAATCTGTCCAGAGAACGAAATGGGATCATCCAGATTGAGTGCCCCTACCTCATCGCCATAATAACCAAAGTGCGGATCCGGAGGTTCTACACGCCAAAAAAGACCCCCGATTTCCCCGGGAGCTTTTCCCGCCCAGTTTGTTTGCGAAAAGCCGAAATTATTCATCGACTGGAAGTTGGGTTCGATCCAGGTGGCGCGATTATTTCTACCTTCCCAATGCGGATCCTGGGAGAGATCCAATTTGATTCCATTGATGACCAAGTCTGAGAGATACATCTCGATGGACTCTCCATACCGCTGGATGTTAAACAAGCCAAAACGATTCAACTCCGTTGGGGCATTCCGGATTTCCTTACGGATAAACACCACATAGGGTCTCCTGCTGCCGATATGAAAGGTAATCTTTCCTTGGTATTCCTCTGGATGAGCATTTGCCCACCAACGGTGAATATCGTGCCTTTGGAAATATTCAACCACACCCTGGTCGCGCAACTCCTCCAGACGTGTTCTAAATACCTCTGGAGTCAAAGAGGGTTCATCCTTCCTGGCAAGCGCAAAGAGGTTTTCCTCCTGCTGTAAATCAAGAAGATTAGGGGCGTTTCCGGATTTGGTGGTCATGTATTCCTTGATCTTAGGGTATTTCCAGACTGTATCAATAACCGCATCCGGATCGTATTCAAGACTCCAGCTGATCATGGTTCCATCTGTGGGTACAAAAATATCCGTATCGAAACCACCCGCCATCCAGGTTCCCGACATCCAATCGACCATGATCTGTCCGAGCATATCCTCTTCCCAGATCCGTATCGCCAGCGAGGACCAGACTCGCCATTCGTGACGCCCTTCATTGAAAAAGCCGAAATAACCAACACCCCGTAATCCAAGTCCGGTAACTGTCAGCTTGCCAGAAGCCGAGAAAGAGTCTTTGAACGACAATGGTTTTCCCAAGGGCATTGCGTAGTAGGCCTGATAACGGGAGTTACCGATACGGCCGCCAATCCTGCCAGGGGATTCTCCGGACGGATCAGGGGGGACCCATCCAAAATCCTGAACCACTTCGGGGCAATCCACGCATTTCATCCGGTTCTGATAACCGGTCCATCCCGGATCTTGTGAGAAATCCTGGTGAATCTGGATCAAAGGTGTCTGCGCCGCCGACAATAGTGGAATAAGAAGGAAAGAAACAATCAACGCAAATCTACATGATAAATGATCAGCGGGAGCTAAATTCAATGTCATCGAGATAGACCTCACAATACTTTCCGTTGTTATCCTGCATGTTGAAAATTCCAAAACGGTTCATCACCGCACCTTGTTCCTTCTCGCCTGACTTCAACGGGAGTGTGAATGACTGCTTTCCCAGAGAAGCGGTTACAGCACCTTGCCCCTCCGCTCCCTCCGGGTCATAGATGATGGACCATTCAAGAGGATTTCCATCATCCACAAACCAGGGGGAGCTTTCCGCATTGCCGATATTCCATGCGCCCTGGCTGGTGCCATACATGGGCATGAAAAGAAGTCCAACACGAGTATAACTGTCGATGTTGACACCCACGAAATTCCTGGGTTGCCAACCTTGTTCTGCAGAATTAAAGAAACCGATGTGCATCCCGGCATCAATGCTGAATTTACGGAAGGCGATCTTGCCATGGGCCTCCAGGCGGTCATTGAGCGTAAGTTCTCCAGTATCCGTCCCATACCAACCCTTCAAGTGTGGTTCTCCCTTGTCCACTCTCCACAGCCGTCCGCCAATTTCACCGGTTTTTCCCCCCGCGTAGCTGGTCGGGCTGAAGCCGAAATCATTGGTTCCATACAGAACGGGATCATCAAAGTACTCGTGGTTTCCCACCCCTTCCCAACCCGGGTCGGTTGAAAAGTCCTCAATCTTTTCATTGATGCGTAAATCGTCGAAGTAAATCACCATAGCTCTTCCCGGCAGCTGTTGATTGAAGATACCAAAACGATTGTATTCGGCTCCAACTTCGAGATGTGATTCCCTGACTCCGATGACCCACCGGACTCCATCCAAGGTGAAAGCGATTTCACCCAAGCCATCTTGCCCCTTTGGGTTGTACACAAAAGTCCACTCATGCCGTTTGCAATCGGGGGAAATCCTGAGCATCCGGGAGGCGTCCAGCTCCTTGATGAGACCGGTCTTTGGGAGGGATCCTCCCTTTTCAAGGAGAGGCCCGCCCGCCGATCGGCGGCGGGTTGTGTAGGTGACCTCTATCATGACTCCATCCGGCTCGTTCGATCCCATGAAACGAAGACCCATGAAATTCTTGGGGCGCCAGCCTTGTTCCGCTGAGTTGAAGAAGCCAATAAAGGTCTCACAAAGCGTGTGGTAGCTCATGATCGAACGCCCCTCCATCAGGACAAAGCTCCCGGAGAAAGAGAGCGGGGTGTTCATGGAGAGAGGTTCGATCAGTTTCGCATAGTATGCGGGACGGACCGAGCTCTGGATGTAGCCGCCCATTTCGCCGGGAGCTTTTCCCGCGAGGTTCGAGGTGCGATATCCGAAATCCTGTAGCAGCCGTGGGGGAAATGTGGCGATCAAGCGATTCTGATATCCGGACCAACCGGCATCCGTGTCAAAAGAGGCCTTCTTGAGAACGAGCGGTGCTTCCGCACTGGCCAGACCTGACAAAATGAAGCAAAGCAGGAGAGATCTTGGCATGAAACAAAGTGAATATCTCATGATTCTCTACTCCAATGATGAAATTGCATATAACTTCGCGGCTCGTAAACGGAAGCGAAGATAGACGAGCTGGCCGCGGTAGGCCGAAAGATCATCCTCACCATTCCAACTAGCTGGAATGGCTACATGATCGCCAAAGAGAGTGTCCGCCTCGCCGAAAGTTCTTCCTGGAATTGGCTTGAAATCCTCATCCCTCACCTCGGCTTGAATGCCACCGGTCCGCTCGGAAACCAGGTTCAGGTTGATCCTATTGCCTCGTAGGCGGAATGGAATTGTCGTGAATTCCCCGTAAGCCTCCGCCTCAATGCCCGCGAGACGATCCTCTTTCCACCAGGCAACTTTCTGGGCCGAGTCCTGGAAACGGAATCTTGGAAACTTATGCGGCATTGTCCACTCGGTATAGAGACACATCAAACTGCCATCGGGTGTACGCACAAGATTGGGGGTCGCACTCAGAAAACCGGCCTGCGGTTCACCGGAACCACCATGGGAGAAAACAGGATCTCCCGGTAGGAAGTGGAAGACCCGCCCATCCCGGCTTTCGGCCAGACGGATATCTGCGCAGTCCAGGGATCGATTGTAAACCAGACAAAAAAGCAGCCGGATCTCTGGATTCCGGGGATAGGTGCAAAACCCCGAGGCATACAAGTCTTGTGAAGGCAGGTCCCCGGGGCCAGCGGTGAGGATGTTCTGAGGAATCGGCCAGTCTGAAAAGTCATCAGTTTCGGAACGGGCGATGCTTCGCCTTGAGAGCTCATACTGACGGGTATACATCACATAGCGTCCAAGCAGAGGGTCGAATGCGGGAACAGTTTTTGTGTCCGCGTCATGGTACATCACGGGCCTTGGTAAAACCCTCCAATGGAGGCCATCCGGTGAGACCGCGCCAAAAATGACCGTGCTGCCGGGTCCGGTCATTGCGCTGACGGGACGGTTAGGTTCGCGAAGTGAGCCATCTTCATTCAGGCGTTTTGCGTGGGCGAGGAAGGTGGTTTTATAACGCTCTTCGGGAGGTGCTGATGGGTCGGCGAAGAAGGAGCTGGAAGCACCGGGTTTGGCCTCCTCTTTCGCTTTGAACTCTCCAGCAAGTGCTTCCTCGATTCCAACCACCCCAATGAGATTGGTCTCTTTGTTATCACCATATTCCACCAAGTTCGAGAGTGGCTTATGCCAGGTCTTCAGGTCCTGTGATTCAGCGTAAGCCAGCCCGGCACGAGTCTCATACCACAGCTTGTAAAGTCCACTTTGTGGGTCATGGAGCAGTGTGTTCGCTTTGACATTCTCATCTTCCCAGGGTTGATCGGGACGGAGGATCTCCTCCGAGAACCGCCCCCCAATTTCCGGTGGATTCACACGGATACAAATGCCGATTGGAATTCCGAAAGGCACTGCATGGATCTGGTTGGGATCGTCATAAGAATGCTCGTCGCTTAAGGGAACGATCTCACCCTTCTGGCCGAGATAGTCGATAAAACCTGGCTGGACCAATCCCCAGTCGAGGAATGGCTGTGGTGTGGCATCCAGGATCCGTTCCGGAAAGGTCCTTTCCTCCAAGATGGGCTGGTTGATCGGCCTGAAGATCTTGAATTCCTCATCCTCGGTTTCAAGAGGAGTGGAAAGGGCAAGGTAGGGGTGCAAGGAAAGGATCAGACAGAGTGGAAAAAGCTGCCGGTGGAACATGGTGACCTCTTGTATTCAAAGTTTATCGTTACATTTGGGAGAGAAAGAGTTTATCTGAAAGCGTTTTCAGTAATAGAACTATATCATCCCCCAGGAATGATTCAAGTAGATTTTTCATGGGGATTCTCTACTTCAAGGGAGTGCCTTGTTGGGGTGATGAGGTCTGAAATGTTGCTTAACCAAATCAACAAGGCACTCGTTTGTTCAGGCCGGGCCATAGGAGAATCTCTAATAGATTCACCGTGTGGTTCTCAAATTGGCTAGGTCAGGGTGAGTGAGACGAGCTCCGCCGGTTCTGATGATCCCTCCATAACTCATGGTACCATTAGTGGGGGAGTAAAGAGTCCAATGGCCGGAGATGGGGAAGGGCTCGGTGGAACCCCCCGGCTCCCGTTGAGTCGGACCGGATGAGTAGATGATATAAGCCTCCCGGTAAGGGGGTGCATTAATCTGGGCGCCGGTGTACTTCCGTGCGATCGCCGTTTCCGGATTCACGCCGGTTCCCACGGGGTAATAGGCTCGAGCCTGGCCTGCTAATCCCTCCCAATTTCCACCTCCATTCCGATGCTCACCGAAAGGATCTTGTGGGATCTGGCCGATATACCGGATTGGAGTGGTGATCTGCATACACCCCAGACTCCCTGTAATGCAGTCATCCGGGTAGGTTTTACGGTCCAGATTGTAGCTTTCCATCGCAAAACTAATCGACTTGATGTCGCCAGTGGCCTTGGCCACCTTCGCCCGCATCTGGGTCTCCAGGAAATTGGGCAATGCGATGGAGATCAGAATCAGGATGATCGCGATGACAATGAGTAGCTCGATCAGTGTGAATGCTTTGCGGAATGGGATTACTGGTGACTGCATTTTTCATTTCCTCATTGGTAAAGACTCCTGGCTGAGGAGGAAAACCCCAGCCAGGGGGCATAATACCTGCTTCAGAATGCCGCTATTGCATCTTCAATAGAGATTCCAATCATCAACACCGGTCGCCGAACAGGCGGGACATTCCGCCCCTCCCACGAGGTTTGATCCACCGGTTCCCATTCCGCTGAATGCCGCATTCCCAACATCATAGAGTGTATTCGTGGTGGAGTCCCACTTTCGGATTCCGGCGTACGAGGAATCGATTTCCGTGGACAAGAACATTGGGTCGCCAGCGAAGTAACCCGTTCCACCGTAATCCGCGGCAAAGGCCGCAAGAATACTGGCGGGTTGGCTAGGCCTCGCGGCGGGACCGTCGGTATTCATACATTCAACGGAAATAGAGGCAGGCTCATTTGCATCTTCTGGCAACCGGTATAAAATACTGTCATCAGGCGCTACAGAGATGATGTTCTTGAGGATAATGTTACCTTCTCCATTCCTTTGTTTCTCGAGATAAAGTACATCGCCACCAGGGCGTGCCAGAGTCGCTCCATCAACCGTCATGGTACCATCCCACCTGCCATCGATGTTGACTGGCATATATAATGATCCAGTGTTATCAATAATGCTATGTACGATGTTGATGTTCATTCCCATCACTGGAAGATCATTTAGACTGAAAAAAAGGCCCCTTCCCGTACAGTCAGTGAAACACGAGTCAATAATGTTAATGGTACTCTCTGATGCCAGGTCACGGCAGCGCATTCCATGGCCAGGACCGGTGGCGTCACCCCCGACTTTGGTAACCAAGACTCCCTTAAGGGTTAAGACACGAGTTGCTGGATAATTGGGATTCTCAGGGGCGACCTGCCTTTCAAAGGTGATCGCTGTGTTTTGAGTGGTGGGGGTGAAAAAGGCAAATACGGAGTCCTCAACCGTGCAGCTGAGCAACCCCAGATAGGGATCATCCCCATGGTAGATCGCCCGTTGGAAGGTTCCGCTGGTATCAAATTCCGCGGAGTAATCCAATTCCGGATCATTCCCCCCTTTGTTCCTTGTTACCACGCAGTTTCTGATAGTGACATTGACCACAAAGGACGGATCCGTCGCCTCCATGCCAAATGCCGCTCGGGTATTATCAAACACGGGATCACCACCATCCGCACCAATGATGGTCAACCCTTCGTATGTCACGTTAATACTTTCATTGACGTGGAAGACATACACGATGCCAAAACCGGGCATAATGGTGACGATTGGAGTGTCCCCTGGGTTATTACATATCTTTACTGAACCTCCAGGCGTGAATGCGTGAACATTTACTTGCCCATCCTCGATTACAACCGCATCATCAGTTACAAGAATTGTGTCATCTACACCATTCCCCCACATATCTCCACCCGCGAGATTGTCCGCCGCTGCACGAATGCTTGTATAGACGGAGCCGGGTTCGGGATAACCTGCGGCATTCACAGTGACAGTGGCTGTGTCGCCATTCGAGGAAATGAGTAAACATGAAAGGAAAAGAAACAAATTCAACAATGAGCAACGAGTTTTCATGGGTTTACCTCCTCCTTTTTCCCGGTTACTGACCAAGATAAAGACGCCGGTATGCCGGTGGCAGGGAACCGCCAACTCGGATGATCCCGCCATAACTGCGTGTTCCGTTTGTTGGACTGTACACTGTCCAATTACATGTATCCTGAGGCTGAGGAAAGGTCCCCGTAGGTCCACCTGGTTCCATGGAATTCCAGGTTGGCCCGGCGGAATAAATGATGTAGCTATCGCGTACACTTGGCGCGCCGAATAACGCACGAGTGGACTCCACATAGGATGGATTTCCCCATGTCCCTGTTCCCATGTGATAGAAAGTCAGTATCCCCCGCTGGTCACCGAGATAGCTCCAATTACCATCACTCGACTTATGCCTGCCAAATGGATCCGGGGGCACCGTCGCCATGTATTTGATTGGGGTGGTGAGTTGAATGCATCCAGGATTGGAGCCCAGACAATCATCTGTATAGACCTTTCGGTCAAGATAATAAGATTCCTGGCCTTGGGAGATGGAACGGATATCTCCTTTCACACGAGCCACCTTGGCGCGAATTTGTGCCTCGAGGAAATTCGGAAGCGCTATCGCTATCAGAATCAGAATAATCGCGATAACAATGAGCAGCTCGATCAGGGTAAAACCAGACTTACTCACTAACATTTTTTCCTCCGCTTGTATAATTTGACACCTCCAGCCAGGTTGAGAAACATCAGACTGGAGGGCAGAAGATTCATTAACAATAGGATCCGAGTCGATTCCTTAATAGAGATTCCAATCTTCGATGCGTGTTTCACAACCCTGACATTCCGCGCCACCCGCGAGTGGTGTTCCTCCACTTCCCAGTGTGCAGTACCCAATATTCCCAACATCAAAGAAAGAATTTGCCGTTGAGTCCCATGAGCGTGCACCCGTGAGCAGGGAGCCGATATCGATACTCACATATGCCGGATCCTCTGCGGTAACAATCGCTGCATCCAGCGTTGCCTTGAGGCCGGGATCCTGAGTCGCCCTCGCGGCGTTATTCACGGCAAGATTGGATGCCACGATACTGGCGGGAGCCGGTCCTGATCCTGGATCTGGCGCTGGCTCAAGTCGAAGCACGCTGTCGATATTAAACGCAACCACATTCTTTATCGAGTAATTCCCGGTGCCACCGGCCTGGTCCTCAAAAATAAAGATGTCCGCACCTGGACGGTACACGGTCAGACCATCCACATTGAACGAACCCATGAAAGTTTGCCTCTGAGTCACCGGTTCCTGACCTTCACGGTTGTCGAAAATGCAATGCTTGATATTGATGGTGGGGCTGTAATATTCGGGACCGGGGTCATCACCCATACGCATGAACAACACACGGCTGTATCCCTTGATGAAAAGGCAGTCCTCGATGTTAACTGTCGTTTCCGTACCACAGGAGCGGATCATGAAGAGATGTCCATTATTGCCGGGATTGGGAGCCTTGTTACTATTGGCAATCAGGCAGTGACGAAAGGTGAATATCCTTGTGGCTGGAAAAAAGGGATTGTCAGGGGCCACCACACGGCAGATTTCGATCCCGCCATCCTCCTGGGTGAAATAGGCGCAAGCGCAGTTCTCCATCAGAACATTGATCTTGCCTCTATATGGATCATCCCCACTGTACACGGCTCTCTGAAAACACCCCTCGCCATTCACAGGAGGTTCCAGGAGGTAATCGAGAATCGGTTGGTTACTGCCGTTGGTCGCGGTGACAACGCAATCCCTGATCTGGGCTGTGACTTCGACGCCAGGATTGTCGGCTTCAATCCAGAAGGCAGCCCGAATACCTGCTTCCCTTCCTGGAACACCAGCCGCTCCAATACAAGTCAAGCCCTCAATGATGAAGGTCCCCGTTGTGTACATACGGAAAAGACGTGAGGGAAAGTTGAAATCATGCAGCGCAATAATCGGCGATTCGCTTCCAGCCTTTTTTATGGTGAGGGTTGAGGCATCTCCAAAAGTGCTCAAAGTGAGCATTTGATCCACGATATGGACAGCGGTTGCCGCGACCAGAATGGTGTCATTGTTTCCATTTGCCCAGCTGTCTCCCGACGTGATGTTATTTACCGCTCCCATCAAGTTTGTGTACAGAACACCTGGATTATCAATTCCTGTTGGATCTACAGTCACCGTGGCCGCGAAAAGGGGAGAAACAACGAAAACTACGACAAAAGCGAAAGAAAGTACTAGCGAATGGCGTAGAAACATACGGCTCTCTCCTTCCACTAGAATTTTTTCGATGGGGTTCCTTTAGATCCCTAAAGTGAGCTATTGATGAGGAAGCAGAAAGATGGTTTTCACATGGATCCTTAACACAAAAAACACTCCTGGCTGGGGGTTAAACCCCAGCCAGGAAGAACAAAACCTGCTGCGGGATGCCGCTCAACAATCATCAATAGAGACTCCAATTGTCGACTTCAGTCGCCGAACAGGCGGGACATTCAGCCCCACCTACAAGGTTTGTGCCACCGGTTCCCATTCCTGAGAAACCGGCATTCCCAACATCATACAGGGTGTTGGTGGTGGAATCCCATTTACGGATACCAGTGTAGGAGGCATCGATATCCGTGGAAAGGAATTGCGGATCATCATGGAAGGGACCAGCCCCGCCATAATCCGCAAGGAAAGCATTCTTGATGGTGTCGCTCTGTTCATCCCTGGCGGCGGATCCATCTGTGTTGATGCAGGCAACAGTAAAGGAATGAGGTGTTCCCCCCGCTGGAAGCAAGCGGAAGATACTGTCATCGGGTGGCACGCCAATGATGTTCTTGAGTGTGATGTCGTTTTCACCATCCTGCTGTTGTTCAAGGATGATCATATCAGCTCCAGGCCTGGCCATCGTGACACCATCCAGAGTCATTGAACCGCCAATCCACAAGCCATCGATATTGATGGGAACATTTCCTCCCGTTGTATCGATAATGCTGTGAGTAATATTGAGATGCATCCCAATCTGAGGAAGATCATTCCGTCCGAAAAGGAGGCCACGTCCAGTACAATCAGTCAGACAGCAATCAATGAAGTTATAGGTTGTCTCCGGACCGACATCGCGTGCCCGCATGATGTGTCCATCACCCACCACCTTGGTGATGAGAGTCCGTTTGATGGTGAGGGTGCGGGTTGGATTTTCGAAGGGATTGTCATCAGCCACCTGCCGGTCAAAATGCAAGGCTGCATAATCGGTGTTAAAGAACGCAAACACGCAATCCTCGATGTTGCAGGTAATCATACCCCTGTACGGATCATCACCATGGTAGATAAATCTCATGAAGCTCCCATTCAAGGTCGCAGGGTCATCAGTCGTAAAGGGTGCAGAGAAATCCATCTCGGGAGCGCTAGTCTCTACAGTTTCGCCCTTGTTCTTGGTTACCACGCAATTCTTTATGGTCGCATTGACAACCACACCAGGAGAATCCGCTTCGAACCAGAAAGCGGTTCTGATTCCAGCATCACGCGGGTTAGTCATGGCCGCACCGATACAGATCAAACCATCAAATGTAATTGTCATACTTGAATTAACCCTGAACAACCGGGTCGGTGGAGGAAAGTCAGTCAGTGCGATGACGGGGTTGTCTCCGGGATTGGCTTTAATTGTTACCGAACCACCTTCGGCAAAAGAACGAATAGTGACGATATCACTCTCAATGATGACTGCATCGTCAGTCACAAGAATGGTATCATCATTACCATCACCCCATGGCAGACCAGTGAGATCGTTTGCAGCGTCTCTGATCGTGTTATACACAGATCCAGGAACCGCCGCCGCCGCGGCATTCACGGTGACCGTGGCCGCATAGGCGGATTGGACAGAAATCAACACAACCAGTATGGCAACAAATAGCCATGACATTGTTTTCATGGACATCTTCTTCTCTCCTTCGTATGGAAAGTGGATACCCGCGAGATCACCTCTCGCTTATGAGACCATCTGGTTTTCAGCCGCCGCCTCCTCCTTTCCGATCTGAATTCGATACCCCCTAAGAACCCCGGTATCTCGCGAGTCCGCACTTTTGTACCTGAGAAGAACACCCAACCCCTTAAAGCTGGTTTCCTCTCATCACCAAAAGAGGGTGCTAACGAACCCCACCACTATTCAATTACCGATTAACAGGTATCTCTTGGCGGGAGGAAGACTCCCCCCCACCTTGAGGATCCCACCGTAGCTGTTGGTGCCATTGGTCGGTGAATAGATTGTCCATCCCCCCTCGGTCTGCGGTTGAGGAAATTCGCCCGTATTCCCTCCTGGCTCCCTATCGCATGGCCCGGCGGAATAAATGATGTAGCAGTCGCGTACCGATGGCTCCTGAGTGGTAAAATAGATTTTCCTCGCCTTCAGCCATTCGATCGGCCCCCAGGTACCAGTTCCCATTGGGTAAAAATCAAGAAATTCACCATGCAGATGGATGGGATTCCCGCCACCTTGAGCATGGATACCGAAGGGATCAATCGGAAGCTTGGCGATGTATTTGACAGGTGTGGTCAGCTGAAGACAACCATCATTCCCGCCACCACAATCGTTCGTGTAGATTTTTCGATCCTGGAAATAAGCCTCTTGCGCCATTCCAATCGACCGGACATCCCCCTTAGCGCGTGCAACTTTTGCACGGATCTGGGCTTCTAGAAAATTCGGCAGGGCGATCGCGATAAGAATAAGGATAATTGCAATGACAATGAGAAGCTCAATCAGGGTAAAACCTTTCCTAAACAACACTTCACAACTCCTTTCATTTTTCCTTCAAATTCGCCATACCCGCTACTACCAAACACCACCAAACCAAGGGTTTCCTCCCCCCATCAGACCCTCTATTGCCCTACCATGAGACGTTTATAGGCGGGCGGCAGAGATCCCCCAACCCGCATGATACCACCGTAACTCCTGGTCCCATTGGTGGGGCTGTATTTTGTCCAATTGCATTCATCCTGAGGTTGGGGGAATGTGCCAGTGGGACCACCTGGCTCCATGTAATTCCAAGTCGGGCCCGCTGAGTAAATGATATATGCATCACGGATATGAGGTTCTTGCGTATTGGGATAAATTTTATTGGCCTTCATGTATGCCACGCTTCCCCAGGTACCCGTCCCCATGGGATAAAAGGCCTTTTGAACTTCGTCGTAATGATAATTCCATCCGCCGCCATACTTATGAGCACCAAAAGGATCGATGGGCATGGAACCGATATACCTGATGGGGGTGGTCAACTGGAGACATCCCGGATTCGATCCCCCACAATCATTGGTGTAAACCTTTCGATCCAGGAAGTAAGACTCCTGGGCCTGCCCAAGGGAGCGTACATCCCCCATAACACGTGCAACCTTTGCACGGATCTGTGCCTCCAGAAAGTTGGGCAATGCAATGGAAATCAGGATGAGGATGATTGCAATGACAATGAGCAGCTCAATCAGGGTAAAACCATGCTGTCGAAACACTTTCGGCATATTGGAAATGGATAAGACCTTTACCACAAC
>CAZORO010000091.1:0-13244 GCA_964581845.1 uncultured bacterium | reverse complement strand
CCCCCGGACTGGCGTACTTTTCTCTGAGAGCACCTTGTATGAGATGCGTGACCCAACGCCGGGCAACCCCCAATCCTTGTTCGCATTGACTCTCCCACTGCTCACCATGGGGATCCCGGTGGATGTAGTGCCGTTGGAAGGCGTCAGCAATGCCGAGTACCTGAAACGTTTCAATATCCTTTTGCTGTCTTATGATTCGTGTAAGCCACTCAAAGCCGAATACCACCACGCTTTAGCCCGCTGGATAAAGGAAGAAGGGGGAACTCTGATTGCCTTTGGAGGATTGAGCGCATACAACGATGCTCCATCATGGTGGCGCGAAAACGGTTATCAATCCCCCATGGCTCACCTGTTCGAACATTTGGGTCTTGTTGATTCGAAAATGCTGTTAGTTCCCCAGCTGCCCAAAGACATCCAAGTAGTCAGTGGCGGGAGTGATGAAAATATTTACTCGGGACTGTTTAGTTCTATGGTTTCCGATTCCACCGGTACTCCGCTTGACGAGCGTGATGATTATTGTGTGGGGTATAGTGGACTGAAAGAACCCACTGAAGTCATGGTCAAGGGTGCTGAGGGGGTTCCGATTGTCTTCCGTTCAAAGGTTGGACGTGGTGAGATCGTTACTATGGGAGTGCCGCCAGTTCTTATTGGGGCTTCCCAACAAAAGTCGGATGTCTTGCGCGATTTATTCAGGGAGGTATGCCACGGCAGCAATCTCCCACTCAAGGCCGATGGTGTCTTACACCTGGTACGTGAAGGTTATCACTTGATCTACCCTTTCAGCCAAGATGCCCAGCTAAATGGCCGGTATCTTAATGTCCTGTCACCTGAACTTGATATCCTGACCGACCCTGTGATTCATATCGGCCAGCCGGAAATACTTTTGGAGCTGGACAAGAAACTTCAAAGCGGGCAACCCAGTCTGCTCTTTGCCTCGCACCGCGTGAGCAACATCCAAGCCCAGCCTGGAGTAGTCGAATTCATCATCGAAGGCCCCGAACGGATCCCCGCGTCATGCCGGATCCATCTCGCTGGATATAAGACTCATGCAGTTCTTTGCCAGAGCATGAAGGATCATCAGACCGTGGATACCAACATCCTGCAAGAATCAGGAGATACGCTATACCTGCAATTCGGCAATCGCTTTAATGGAGTGAAGGTTCAGTGGACGGGATCAAAATAGCTCAAGTCAAGACATCCTTGATGGCAAATATGTATAGTCAGTCTGTCTGAAAGAATGGAGGGAATAATATGCAATATGTCACAACTCTCTTGGGAATCCTTTGTTGGTTTATAGGCTCATTTGCCATGTGCGAACCACAGGTTCCTACCGTTCCAAATGGGAGTTTTGAGGCAATCGATACCTCCACCGGACTACCCGAGGGTTGGCACACGGGCTTTGGCAAAGGAACCCAAGCGGACATCACTGTGGATAGAGACGTGACCCATTCCGGGCAATCTTCGGTACGCATCACGGATCAGTCACCGACCCAAGCTTATATTTTTGCTCTCTTTCAGTCACCGTTCCTGACTGTCAGTCCTGAAACCACTTACCTGATCAAGTTTTTTCTCAAAGGCAAAAATGCTGGGAAATCGTATGTTGGGGCGGTTTTCGAGGGGGCCGGTGAACATCGACAGACTCTTCCTGTGGGAGATTATGACTGGCACCTGGCGTCATTCCAGGTGACCACTCCAGCCGAATGTTCCCGCTTGGCGATTCAGTTCGTGGCTGACGGCGTTTCAGACTCCATTTGGGTTGATGATGTTACTCTGGAGCTTTCACCGCAACAGTATGCAAATCTCACCGAGAAACGCTACCAGAAGGATGATGAGAGTTGGTTTCCGCGTACACCGGGAAAGATTCCTGAGCACTTGGTGGTGTGCGATATCTCAAATCAAAGCGGCTCGATAAATATGCTGGCAGTCGCATTGCAGGGGATTGTCAACCGCAAAGGGCCGCAACTCTACCTGATCAACCAGACCAACCCGCGGTATTATGATGAAGTCTGGCTCGAGTACATGAAGGAAAAGGGCTACACCGGACAGGAAGAACGTATATCTGACCCCATGGTACTCATCAAGCGCTTTCAAAGTTCCCTTAACGGGATCATCATTTATGATCCGGAGCTGCCTGGCTCGATCAATGCCGCGTGGATGTTGGCTGGACTGAAGGATGCACTACCAGCATCTCCGGAAACTGCCGCTGAACTACAAGACAAACTCGGTCTGAAGGTTGTCGAGGACTTGCGGGGCCGATGGACAAAGAACCTCGAAGCATACCGCTACATTTATGATAATTATTGGGATCAGATGTCCCACCATCTGTTAGCATGGGAATGTCCGCACAACCAGGCCTACAGCAGCCGTGACTACATGGTACAGCACAAGGTGTTTACCTTCTGGATCTCCGCCCATGGCGACCGCGAGAAAGGCGCCGATCCAAGCGCTGAAGAAATGTTTGTGAATGAAGTGCTTGCTAATACACCAGGGAATGTTCCTGTAATGGGCTGGCCGAAATACACCGATGAGTTTGGGGTAGAGGAGTATACTGCTGTAAGGCTTTTGTCGGAGTATGGGAAATGGGTTCCTGGAACTGGCTTCAATTCCAATGTAAGCGTAATGAGTGCAGCCTATCCAACTGAGGGAACCTTCAAACAGAAATTCCGGAGCCAGCCGCCACGTTCCTTGAAACTGGAAAAGGACAAGATCTACATCGCTATCAGCGTCATGGACAGCGGCGATGCGCATTGGTATTTCCACACTTACCAAAGAAAGATCTGGGCCGACCCGATCCGTGGTATCGTGCCGATTGGTTTCTGCATGAACATGACCATACACGATGTCATGCCGCCAGTAGCGCAATGGTATTACGAGAACATGACTCCCAATGAGAGTTTCTTCGGTCTGCTTTACATGAACGCGCCGGTTTATGCCAGCCGTTTCCGCAAGGAGGATCGTGAACGAATATGGAGGGAGTACGTGGCCTATATGGATGATTATTGCCGCAAGATGGATATGGATGGGATCGAGATCTACAACGGTGGTTCGGGTAGCCCCTCGGTGGCTCCTGAATTCTTCCAACGTTTCACCGGTGGAATGAAGAACCTCAACTACATCTTTGCTGATCTCGGACGGCACTCCAACATTACTCCGGGGAACGCCAATCTGATGGTGGATAAAACGGTGGTGTTCCACACACTCACCAATTTCAAGGTCTGGACCACCAGCCAAGAGGCTCAAGAGCGGACCATGGAATCGGAGAACGCTTGGCTGGTGGAGGAGATCAAGGCCAACTCGCCCACGAGCCGGCCGGGTTTCATGAGCGCATTGGCGATCAGTTGGAATTATTTCCCCACCTGGCTTAAGGACCTCCATATGAGACTTCCAAAGGAATATGTCGTGGTTAGCCCGGCTGAACTCACGCAGCTTTGGCGAGAATACCAGGGCAAAGAAATTTCTCCTCAATAGAATGTGTTAATCATTGAATAGACACAATATCTGGTGAACACTAATTTTACACATGACGATAAGGAAGATGTGAAAAGTATCTTATTCGTGAGGAAATAAAGCATATATCACAATATATACATCTTAAAATCCTTCATCTTTATGCTAGAGTGGGTTCAATGAAGGGGTAGGCTCATTAGGGTGGCGCCATCCCGAAACCCTGTTATCTGAGGTCCAACAAATGCAATCCCTCTTATTCTTTGCATTTGCTATTTCAGTTCAATTCAGTTTCCATACTGGCCATATACTAGCCGCACCCGCGGGTGGAGATTCAGGATCTCTTGTCATCCGCATGATGGGACTGGAAGGGAGTCCTTTACCTTCAACTTATCCTTTGTTGGTGAGCGATCTCGACCACATTCCAGTCACCCGGGAGGTTGATGTCCGCCCTGAGCGGGTTATCCATGGGCTTCCAGACAAATCCCTTCTTTTCTCGGTGTGGTTGGAGGTTCCGGGCTTTGGGAAGATGTACTTCTCAGCGGCCAATGGGGGTAAGGGCTTCCTCCCCCACGGGCAAACACTCGACGCCGCTTTTGAGGCCGCACGTCATCGTGTGCTGAGTGTGAGTGGGATTTTCTCAGCCGCGGTAAGGCAGGAATACCTGTTTCCCAGCAATATCAGCAAGAACCTTGAACAGGCCGAGGATCTCATAATGAAGGCGGCCTTGGCTCCCGCTGGTTCTCCAGAGCAAGCTAGGCTCTCCCTCGAGTCTCTGGCCTTAAGCGGACCAGCGGGCGAACAAACTGTGGTGGAGATCGGCAAGCAAAAGCTGGACCGTCAAGGCGGAATGCGCTCAACTCAATGGATCAGCACCTTCTCCTTTTACATGGAACGTGAGGGGGAGAAATGGATTCAGAGGATGGATCCAGTTTTTAATGCCGCCGCCGCGAATTGGCATTGGCAGGAGGTGATACGCCCTGATGGTAATGGGGGATGGAGTTTTAAGTGGAATTCAGCGGACAGCATTAAACAATTGCACAAGATGGGGAAGCATATCCGTGCCGTTACTGGGATGTGGATGAACCGGGTTCCCAGTTGGCATCCACCGGTCACTTTCGAGAATGTCCTCCCCATCCAAACCGCTTTCTCGGAGGAGATTGGACATCAATTCCCTGAGATCACCAACTTCCAGGTGGCCAGCGAGATGAATGGCTCCTGGGACCTTCTCTCCAAGCTAGGGCCAGATCCGACCGCCGAGCTGGTCCGAGCGGTATGCATTGCAACCGCCAAAGTTCGTCCCGATGCGGCCCGGGCGGTGAACACGAATCTTCCTTTTGGAGAGGATGCGGCCTCGCATTTTGGCGGGAAGCCACCCATCCTGAGTGGATTCGAGTTCTACCGTCTCCTTGAAGAGAAAAAGGTTCCCTATGAGGCCATCGTGCTTCAGTTGTACCACGAACAGCGCGACCTGTTTGAGATGGATCAGCGGTTGGAGCAGTTCAAGAGTTTTGGAAAAAAGATCCAGATTGAGTTGGCGGCCTTTTCTAGTAATGAAATGGGTGCTCCCGGTTGCCACCACTTTCCCAGGGGGCATCAGCGTCAAACCTTGGGATGCTGGCACCGTCCCTGGGATGAATCGCTGCAGGCTGATTGGCTGGAGCAGATGTTCATCATCACAATGAGCAAGGATTTCATCGAGGAATTCTGCTGGTGGGACTTGGCCGATTATGAGGACTGCTATTTCCCCTGGGGCGGGCTACTCGACAGCCAGTATCATCCCAAGGAGGCTTACCGCCGCTTGCTCTCAATCATTAAAAGGTGGAGGGGGGGTGCGACCGGATTTGGGGAATAATCTGTGTTTCTTTCCAAAGTATTTCATCGATTAGATCAAGTCGGCGTGTATTGAAGTCCAAAGTGGTATCTGAAAAAACTCTTGACAAGTATGCCTACTCATGTGATCTATTACTGCTGACGATTGTAAGAAAGGATTCTTACCTCATGCCCCAAGTCCCAAAGATCCCCGAAAGCGAATGGACTGTGATGCGTGTCATCTGGAGGAAACACCCCATCACCGCTAATGAGGTGGTCGAGGCGCTTTCCGGAACCACCAACTGGTCTCACAAGACCATCAAAACCCTCATCTCACGCCTGGCCAACAAAGGGGTACTCACTTATGAGAAGCGTGGAAGGGCTTTCTATTTCTCTCCGGCCTTCGGTGAGGAAGACAGTCTTGAACGTGAAAGTGAGTCCTTTCTTACCCGCTTTTTTGGTGGTTCGTTGAATCCGATGGTCATGTATTTCGTGGAGAAGGGAAAAATCAGTCAGGAGGAGGTGGAGGAGCTTAAAAACATATTGCGGGGAAATGAGAAGCGACCATGATACCTCTTCCTGAGTGGCTTGGAATGGTTTTCTCCTCTATCCTGTGTGCTTCGTGGCAGGTCTCCTTCTTGATTACGGCGATATGATTATTAGCAATGATTCCATGGGAGTTCTTGCGCTGCCTATAGCTCTGCGGATAGGAGGTGCCAAAGTAGAAACTGATCATCGACAGGAGCAGATGACGGATCAAAGGGGTGTAGTTACGCGCCTCGAAATGGTCCAAGGCCACTCGATCCTGGAACTCCATCACTCGTCCGTAGGCCCCATCCACCGTCAGCCAACTTATTTTGATACCATCCCTCAACGTCCGCTATAGCAGGTCCAATGCGATCCGCCACTTGGGACGATAGGTCACTTCCTCTGTACTATGCGCATCACGGCAACGCTCTCGGTCCCCCGCCCAACTCTCCTGGGGAAGATACAAGTCGCTGTCCACCGAGGCATAGAAGGTGCCCGACACAAATCCCAGATAGATCGCCATCACACAGTTGTCGATCTTCCCCGTCGCTCCGCAGTGTTGACGTTGGACATCGGCCGTTTTTCACCCTTCTTGATTAAACTGGTCTCGTCGATGACTCCAATCGCGTTGGTACAACCATGTTTGTTCTGAACCAGTTCCTGTAACCGTTTGGCCGCCGTTTGATCATTCCAACAGTGGATCACCAGAATCTCCTGCAACATACGCACTGGTGTGCCCATCTCCAAAGCAATCGGCTCGACATTTTTACACACAAGCGAACTCAGTCTCCCCCACATAGTTCCGCAACTGCTTTCTGCTGCATGTATACCTGATACAGTCATCGAACTGGCCGCAGAACTCATTTAGCTTCTTCCACAGTTCTATCATTTCTTCCGATCCCAACCCCTATTCCTCCCCATCTAATGGTTATACCATGGAATATCGGGATGAAATCTCATAAGTTGAGCGCTGCTGTAATTACACTCAATTGAATAAATCCACCTTGGAGGTTTGTTCGACATGGAACATAAAAAAGGTATATTCCATCGTTCCATTGAGGTCCTGACCATCCTTTTTTTAAGTACCATCTATACAGTAATTTATTTCACTCTATCCCCAGCAACTGCAGACATCGTTCAACCTTACCCTGCCAGCTCCGTTATTTCTGGAGTGACGTTTGACTGGTCAAGTTCACGACAGCTCGCCCCGGGTAGTGACAATTGGGCCATTACCTGGGCTGACGACAACAACCAATACGCCACTTGGGGAGATGGTGGAGGATTCGGAGGCACCAACGAAGAAGGAAGAGTGAGCCTTGGAGTTGCCTGTGTGGCAGGTGGTTGGAACAATTTCTCGGGCCGCAATGTCTGGGGTGGAAAAAATGCCCAAAACTCAGCCCAATTCGGAGGGAAGAGCTATGGCATCATCTCAGTGGATGGAATCCTCTACATGTGGGTTTCACCTGGCTCTGACACCCAAAACTATGAAGAAGCAAGGCTGGCCATCTCCACTAATCACGGAGCCACTTGGACTCAAGCTTCCTGGGCGTTTACAAAACTGGATGCGATTATTCTGCCAACCTTCTGCCAATTCGGAAGAGATTACCATGGCGCTCTTGACTCATTTGTGTACATCTATGCCGTCCATCTTCAGGACGAACGGGAATCGGGACTTCAAAAACCCGGCCTAGTGGACCTCATGCGAGTACCAAAAGACCACCTTTGTGAGCGTGCCAAGTACCAATTCTTTTTGGGCCTTGATATTCAAGGAAATGTATCCTGGACAGATGAGGCCAAGTCCAGAGTTCCTGTATTTACAGACACCAACGGTGTAAATGGTGTAAGTGTCACCTATAACCAAGGTCTGCGACGGTATTTCCTGGCTACCGAACACTGCCAAAGCTTCAACGGAAACTTTGGACTCTTCGACGCCCCAGAACCTTGGGGACCTTGGACTACGGTAACCTACAACACAGGTTCTTCAGAATTTGGAACAGCCTTTTTCTGGAACTTCTCCAACAAATGGACAAGTCCCAACGGAATTGAATTCACTCTTCTTTACACCGGGATTGGGAGATACGACTCGTGGAATTCTTTAAGAGGCACATTTATCCTTAATCCACCTTCTCACCCACCTGCCCCATAACCGCTATTAGAATCTACTACCTGACGGTCCATAGCAATTATAGCGTATAGATCAACACTAAACGATGATCCTCAATACGGCAGTTGCTGTCCCTCCCACGTCCGTCCGTGGGTGAAAATCCAGTCATCCGGAGGCTATAGGACGATTCCTAAGACGTATTTTCCAGCAACCCCGGCCACTTGAGAAGTTTCCCCTTCAAGATAAAACAGAAAATCCGGCTCAGGACCAGTCACCAACGCATTAATCCGCGTTACGATTAGACAACGCGCAAGAAACTTACTGACTACTCTGGTCATTCCCAACAGGTGCGGTTTTACGCTGTCGCAACGTATCACGGTGATGTGTGTATAACGCCGGTGCCCGGACAGTGCTGACAGCATTAACGTCCCCAGCACATTGACCTTCAGCGGGGCATTGGGACTGGTGTAGGTCAGCGGACAATCATTGACCCACGGTTTAAAGAGGTCCGCCGTCTCCAAGAACTCGATGAAAAAGGGCAACTGACCCATCCCCGTCACCGCCGCCTGCGTATCCCATTCCACATGCACCCGGCCCCCATAGGTATCGACCGGAATCGCCTGTTTTTTCCCCTCCTGGGGAACCATTTTAAACTCACCCATTGGGTGATAACTCTGGATCTCACGTTTTGGCTTCATGACCCTGATCCTCAATAACTTATGATAAAAACACAATCGGCAAGTGCGGTTTTTAGGATTAACGAGAGGAGACCGGCATGCCTCTTCCTTGCCAAGGATATGGGTACGCTGATGGAATCTTTTCTAGTCCAAATTCTACAAGGAACAACTGGATTCCACTGTGGCTCTCTCAAATGCATTTAATAAGTTGAGCATACATGATATGCATCTATCATATACATATAATGCTTATTTCCATCATGTCTTGTATACCTATGAGTGATGAAAAGTACGAATTCAAAAGCATTTCCAGGTTTTATACTCCTTCACCCCCTTCGGCACTATGGTTGCTTTATCCTGAGTGATCCGGGAATCCATCAAGGAAAAGCGAGGCTATAAGGTAACTCACGTCGAGAGCCTACATATGGGGGGTATGGCATTGATGAACAAGACAAGAAAGAGTATTGCCTTGTGGTTTATGGTGATGATGGGACTGCCAGTGGCATGTAATGTCAGCCAGGAACCCAACAAACAAGCTCCTGATGTTAGTCCTGCATGGAGCCAGGAGAAGGTAGAAGGGAGTGGGGAGTTCGCTGGAACCTATCATCTGGTCACTATCGATGATCATGCAGTTCCCTACGCCCCAGTGCATGAGGGTCATCAGGCTCCCCAGATCGTATCGAGCATCCTCACGTTGAATGGGGATGGCAAATTCATCTCTACCATGAAATATGGGGAGACGCCCAACTTGACAGGAAGCCGCGACTTCAAGGGGACTTATACACGGGAAGGTTCCGGTCTCACTTTGAGCTGGGAAGGCGCTGGCCAGACCAATGTCACGCTCGAAGGAGACAAAATAACGATGAATAACGAAGGCATGTTTTTTGTGTATCAGAGATAATGGTAGCTGAATTATCTGTCCGTTGTGCGATATGCTGCCATTGGAATAATTCAGCACCCTCTTTCCATGAAACCTACGAGTGAAAGGAGCGTGTATGTGCCCAGTAGATTCACCACCTAATGATCAGTGGAAGGACCTCCTTCAAGCATTGGATTTTTTAGAAGGACGCTTTGCCGAATGGGAACTGACGGGGGTCATTGAACCGGAACAACTGGAGAATATCCGCGATCAGTATGAGTCGGAGCTTAAAAAGTGGGCCTTGGAATGGAACTATAATACAAATGTTCCCCGTGACACAGGACTGCCAGAAAGGAATCCTGGAGAGTCCGCGGCATTACAGTCGTTACGTTATTGGAACTTTATGAAACATGAGATCCGGCGGCTTGCCTACGAAAGAAGAATATCGCTGGCCCAATCTCATGCTTTGTTGACCGAGACACGGGAAAGGCAAGCAGTATTGGAACGTCAGATTGCGCCAGGAGAAGTTCTTCCCGAATCCAGGCCTCACACCTCCAAGATGGAATCCCCAAAAAAGGCCGCTCCGGAACCATCTGATAAAACGCTGCAGGTACGGCGTGGTATCATGGAGATTCTACTCGATCCACGCAGCATTCAAATGCTGCTTGCCTTTGGTGCTTCCTTGATGGTGGTGGGATTGGTGATATTGCTGTGGGTCAACGAGTATTTCAGTCCGCCCGTGGCCGCTGTAAGCCTTGGTCTTGTCAATACCGCCCTGCTGGGGCTTGGATGGTTCGTCCTGCGCAACACACGTTTCCAGCTGGCGGGACGGGCCCTTACCCTCATTGCCTGCCTTATCATGCCCCTCAATCTGTGGTACTACCACGCCAACCAGCTGATCACTCTGGATGGCCATCTCTGGTTGGCCGCCCTGGTTATCAGCGCTCTTTATGCCGCCTCGGCTCTGGTTTTGCGCGATGAGTTATTTGTTTATGTCTTCACCGCCGCCGTGACCATGACCGGTCTCTTGGTGCTGGCTGACCTTCCTCCATCACCCCAGAAGTTCTGGGAGATCGCTCTTCCATCCACATTACTGGTGGTGCTGGGTGTGCTCGCCATCCATGTCGAACGAGCTTTCCCCGAGCAGGAGGGGCCGTTTGGACGCCAGCGCTTCGGACTAGCTTTTTTCTGGTCCGGTCATGCGCTCCTGGCGGCCGGCTTGCTCCTTGTTCTTGGCGCGGAGATCGCCGGCGATTGGCTCTACACACCGTTTTTTGAATCGCTATACCGGCTATGGAATGCAACGCCTTCGCCTATTGTTGGCGAGCTACGCTGGCTAGCGATGGCGCTTGTGCTCACCGGAACCTACGCTTACATCTACTCGGATTTAGTTGTGCGGCATATCGGTGTGTATGTCCATATCGCCGCAGGGACCCTGCTGTGGGCCTTGATACTCGGTCTGCAATTGCTGAATATCCCAGTTGGAATTGATGCAATTATCTCCGTGCTGGCGGTCACCTCGCTGTTGGTAAATGCCGCTCAGGCCACCGCTCTGCGTGATAGCCGGTATACAAATGCCTTCCCTGTTTTCGGAGTGCTTCTGCCTCTCCTCGCGGTGGGTCTCGGTGTCCAGGTGTTCTTCCGGGCCCTCAGTCTTGATCTAAAAAGTGTTTGGTCCGTGGCGCCACCCGCCTGGACATATGTAGGGGCCATGCTGCTGACAGCGCTCTCATGCCGTTTTGGGGCGCATGTTTACAGGGGCAAACAGCCCCGCCTGGTGGTGGTTTATTTCTTCGCCACCGCGGCGGCGACACTGATTGGAGTGACAGCGTTTCTTGCGGCTCTCGGCCTGGACTCGTGGCGTGAACACGCCCCTTGGTTGATGCTGATTCCCATCATCTATCTTGTAGCATCGCGTTTGTACAGAGACCGTCCGGAGGAAACCGCGCTGATCTGGGTCAGCCATTGCGCCACTGCCGTCATGCTTGTCTCGTGCCTGGCGTCGGCCATCGAGGGATTCGCCCCCATCCAGCAACAGCCTCTCAATCTAGTACTGGCATTGTTTTGCACCGAGGCGGCCGTGTTTTATGGTTTGGCGACAGCTTTTCACAAACATGTCTGTACCATCCACCTTTTCGCGGCGATGGCGTGTGGGGCCGTCTGGCAGCTGCTGACTTATTGGGGTGTTTCCATCGAGTTCTACACGTTGACATTCGCCCTCGTTGGTCTGGGGCTTCTGGTGATTTACCGCTTTGCGCTCTTGGAACATCTGGCCAGCGGGCCCTTGGCGGACGCGGCCTTCCAAAGCGCGAATACCCTCTTGTCACTGTCATTTATGGCGGCATTGTTCCTGGGTTTGAGCCGTCTGGCCACCGACCAGATCCGATGGGGGCTTGTGGGCCTGTTTGGGATACTGACCATCCTTAGTCTTGTGGCTGTTACCCTTGTACGGCACACCGGGTGGCGTCGCTGGTATGTCGTGATGGCTATTGGCCAGTTAGCGCTCACTTTTTTTGGAGTATCCGTGCTGAGTGTCCTGAGTGGCTGGCAGAAACTGGAGATTTTCAGCGTGACAGTGGGTATGCTGCTACTGGTGGAGGGACATATCGGCTGGTACCGCGAACAGGAACGTCAGAGCGATCTGGTCAGTCTCAGTCTGTTCCTGGGTAGCATGCTGGTGGGGGTACCTTTGGCGGTGGCGGCTTTGATCGACAGGGGGCAAGCGCATTTTATTTTTCTGAATGAGCTGGGATTCCTGGCCGCGGGAGTCCTCCTGCTGACGAGTGGTTTTATATTCCGGATTAAATCGACTACCATTGTTGGTACGATGTTAACGGTACTGTATTTTCTGACACTTCTCATCTTTGTGCCATGGAGCCGCTTGAATGCTGTTGCAGTCTTTATTTTGGGCATGGGCGGTACCCTCTTTGTAGTGGGACTGCTTTTGAGTGTATACCGGGAGTACTTGGTTTCTCTGCCAGACCGGATTAAACAGCGGCAGGGATTATTCAGCGTTTTGAACTGGCGGTAAACAGGAAGAGATCCGATTCTCTTGTGTGATCAAAAACGCCGATTGGTAAATAGTTCTCAAACAAATGAACCTGAGAGTCGTGGAAGGTGATATTCTTGATCAGGAAGTCGAGGTCATAGTCAATGCCTGGAATAGGAATCTGATTCCATGGTGGCTGCTATGGCCGCAAGGGGTATCCCGCGCCATCAGGAAGAAGGCAGGAAATGAACCCTTCAAGGAACTACGCATACATGGGGTGCTTTCACTTGGTGGCGCGGTGATGACTGGAGCGGGACGCCTCCCTCTCAAAGGGATCATCCATGTCGCCGGGATTGGACATGACTGGATAGCGAGCGAGAAATCCATCCGATTGTCAGACCGCAAGGCCCTTCATCTTGCACAAGAGAAGGGCATTCGTTCGATAGCGTTCCCGCTTATCGGAGCGGGCACTGGCGGAGGAAAGGAGGATCAAGTGTTTGAGTGGATGAGCCAGGAGGCGGAGGCTTCCGGCTATGATGGAGATGTTATTTTTGTTGTTGTTTTCATACGGAAGTGGAGAGAGGGGGCAGGCCGATGACACCCCGGCAGCTGCATAACGCCATCCGCTCGCTCCTGTTCACACGGCGCACGGCGGAACGGTTGTCTGAGGTGGAGACCTCTCTCAAGATCTACCTCGTCCAGCAGCCCGCCCCGTGCGTCACTGTCGGTGAGCACCAGATCGCGCTTGTGGGAGACCGGCTGGAGGTCAGCCTCGTTCCCCTCACGGACATAAGGCAGACAAGATTGCCGGGCGTGTTCGAAGAGGAAGGG
>CAZORO010000090.1:8571-13251 GCA_964581845.1 uncultured bacterium | reverse complement strand
TGCTTTTCAACTCCGGTACATTGGAGGGTTTGATGGGCATTTGTGACATCATCAGGGAGCGTGCGGATAAGGCCTCGGCGCGTCTGGAAGTCCCGGCATTTTATGATGCGGAGGAGATGATCCGCGCCTTGTCGCCGGACCTCTGCGATGTGTGCACAGGTGGATATGAGTATGGCAGTGACCACTATCTCCCCACGATGCAGGCGCTTGAAGCAGGGTGCCATGTGCTCTGTGAGAAGCCGATCTCAAATGAGATCCCCCCTGCGGAGGAAATGGTCGCCAAGGCCCAGGAAAAAGGTCTCTGTTTTGGTGTCAACCTGAATCACCGTTTCACTCCCGCCGCGCGCTTGGCCAAAAAATGGGTGGAGGAGGGAAAGCTGGGTCACCTGCTTTTCATCAATATGAGCATGTGGATCAAAAATCCCGCCGAAAGTTCTCCCTATTTCCAAATCAAGGCGCTTCATCCGCATACAGTGGATGTAATGCGGTATTATTGCGGAGATATCGAGGCCGTGCATTGCTTCGCCGCCAAGGCGCCGGGGAGGACCATCTGGTCCACCGCCCAGTTCAACATGCGGTTCTGTAATGGTGTGGTGGGGCACCTGACTGGCAGTTACGACATCGAACGCGGCCACCCCATGGAACGTTGTGAGGTGGCGGGTTTGGGGGGACGGTTTGTGCTGGAGGACATGTTCCGCGAGGTAACCCTTTATCCTGCTGGGAATCTCGAGAAGACCGTGTATACCAACCCAGTTTTCGGTGGTATGCGCGAGTTCAAGGATACCTTCCGGAACCGGATTCATGCCTTTCTGGAGCAAGTCTCGCAAGGTGTCAATCCAAGTGAGATCGATGGCTCCGGTGCCTCCGCGCTGGCGGCCCAAAGGGTCCTCGCCGCCGCGATCGAGTCGATCGAGACAGGGAGTGTGGTGCCTGTGACTGGTGTCCCATGCGGAGTATAGATCCCGCACAGACCAGATTAATCACCATCAGGGGCCTTGCTGGAGTTCATACCAGTCCCCCTCTCCAATCCACCGCTTCCCGCTTATAGACTCTCCGTTGAGCTGAGTGCAGTACTCCGCTCAGCGGGATACCTCTCATGGGTAATCCGCATCATTGAACCGAGGAGTCCGACTACCATGACCTGGTGCCGTCTAGTGTGTGTGGGGTTGCTTTCAGGTGTCCTTTCCCTGGCTTGTATTCCCATTTGTCCCGCTGGTCTTCTGGATGATCTAACGATTGTTAAGAGGGAGGTGTCCCATCGTTCCTCAAGTTCCGGGGAACCATGGACTGAATCAAATGGAGATTGCCGTCCCATTGAGCCGGGGCAAACCCTGCTGTTGGGTGATCTGGAAGGACCCGGAGAGATCCGTCACATCTGGTTCACCGTCGCCGCTGACGATACCTTATATCCCGAGTCGATGGTCTTCCGTATCTTCTACGATGACCGCAAAGAACCCGGGGTGGAATCCCCACTGGGGGATTTCTTCGGAGTGGGTCATGGTTTGAAAAAGGCATATGACAGTTTGCCGGTGGAAATCTCCTCTGATGGAAGGGCCTATAATTGCTTCTGGCGGATGCCCTTTGGGAAAAGGGCGCGCCTGGAGATGACTAATGAGTCGAATAAGCGGGTGGGTTGCCTTTTCTATTACATCGACTGGGTTTCGCTCCCCGCACTCCCGCACAACACCGCTTATTTCCATGCCCAATACCGCCAGGAAAAGCCCTGCCAATCCGGCTCGAACTATCTGCTCCTCGATACCGAGGGGAGCGGCCATTATGTGGGAACTGTCCTCTCAGTGTTTCATTCAGAGCCTTCCTGGTTCGGCGAGGGAGATGATTTCTTTTTTATCGACGGTGCCAAGGAACCGCAACTCAAGGGAACAGGTTCCGAGGATTATTTCTGCGATGCTTGGGGCTTCCGCGAATTCCAACACCTCAATCATGGAGTGACGATCTGGGAGGGATACGATACCGGTGACCGTGGGACCGCTTATCGTTGGCATGTCCAGGATCCTGTCCGTTTCTCCACATCGCTGCGTGTGGAAATCGAACACAAGGGCGCGCGTGTCAAACCGGATGGAACCATGGAATCTGGCTTCATCGAACGGCATGATGACTACTCCTCGGTGGCCTTCTGGTACCAGACAGGAGAACCTAAAAGGTTCGCGCCACTCCCCCCTCTTTCGCAGCGGCACCGGAAGGTTGTCATGATTGAGGCCGAGGATTTCAAGGATTCGTTGACCCACTCCGAGGGCAACCTGACCATCCAGGAAGGTGGCAACTGGAATGGCAATAAGCAGATTCTCTTCACTCCATCAGGTGATGGCGCCACCCTGACACTCCCCTTCGAGGTCAAGGAACCCATCAAGGCCTCGATGCGATTGGTCCTGACCACATCATTCGATTATGGGAAATATGAGATCAGGTTGGATGACCAGGAATCGTCTCACACCAGGGATCTCTATACACCCAATGTCGACAGGACCACGGTGACCCTGATGAAGGGAGAGATTCCCGCGGGCAAGCATACCTTGCATTTCAAAGGGGTTGGGGCGAATCCAAAATCGAAGCTGCATCAATCGGAGAACCCAGGCTATTTCCTCGGCATTGATGGGATTGAGTTGGCGGAACTGCCCTGACGCGGTAGATTAACAGTTCTCAGTTAAGAGCATGACCATGGATTCCCGCCTATGCGGGAATCCATGGTTCCATTTCAATCAAAAGGAAAAAAAATGCGAAATGATCTTCCCTTTCTGGTACGTTCCCGCGCCCCGGTGCGGATTGACCTTGCGGGAGGTTGGACCGATGTCGCTGAATTTTGTGAGACCACACCGGGAGGGGTGGTAAATGTGGCCATCGATCTGTGCTCGACAGTGACCGTCATGGCCAGAACCACAAAGGCGGAGGCTGGAGACCGGGGATGGACTCTCCACTCACGGCTCGAAGATGAGTCGGTGGAAATCTATTCCGCTGATTTTGATATTTATATCGAGGCTAAGCGGGTGGCCGACTTGGAATATGATGGCAATGTGGATCTAGTCAAAGCCGCCATCAAAGAAATGGATCTGGCTGGAGGATTCACATTAATCACCGAGAGCACCGCACCCCCCGGCAGCGGACTGGGAACCAGCGCCTCGCTCGGAGTGGCGCTCCTAGGAGCGCTCGCCAAGTATGCGGGGAAACCCTTTCTCCCTTCGGAGATCGCTGAACTGGCCAGTTCCATCGAACGTAAACGCTTGGGAATCCGTGGCGGCAAGCAAGACCACTACGCCAGCGCGCTGGGAGGTTTGGAATTCATGGAGTTCCGTGGCGAGGATGTGAAAGCCTCTCATCTCATCACCTCACGCAGCGTCCTGCGTGAACTGGAGTGCAACCTGGTGTTGATCTATACCGGCAAGTCCCGGCTTTCGGGTGATATCCACCAGCGAGTATGTGATGCATACCATTCTGGACGTGGCGATACCCATCAGGCCATCGAGGAAATGAAGCGGATCGCCAAGGAGATGAAGGATGCCCTTATCCTTGATGATCTTGATGCCGTGGGACCGCTCATGAGCCGTAACTGGGAGTGCCAGAAGAAACTCCATCCGGATGTGACCAATGACACGATCAATCACCTCTTTGAGGTGGCGATGGCCTCCGGAGCGACAGGGGGCAAAGCCTGTGGCGCGGGCGGAGGAGGTTGTTTGGTGTTCATCTGTGGCCCCCATGACACCCACCGCCTGAAAAGGGCACTGCGCACGATTGCCGGTGTTCAGGTATTGCCCATCCGGATTGACACACGGGGCTTGGATAATTGGGATCCTCCCTTGCCAGCTGACTTTGGGCGGTAGCGGACAGTTAAGAAGGTGGGATTCTACGTTAATCTCATAGTGGTATGGAATCGAATGGGACAGGAAACAGCTCTACAATGAGATGTAAACAACCGATATTCAAGGCATTGTGACATAGAACCAGTGTTGAGAGCTGCTAGGGGCTTGTTGGAGTGATGTAGCAACAGAGACCTCACCCCTAAATCTCCTCTCCCGCGGAGGGAGGGGACTTGTGGTTCCCCCTTCGCCCTATGGGAGAGGGGGAGTGGGGGGATGAGGTCTGAAACGTTGCACAACCAAATCAACGAAGCACTAGGGGAAACATCAAGGAAGTGCGCGATAAATGAACCCCACTCCTTTCGAAGTGGAAAAGACGGTGAAAAAAAACACCGTCATACTCAAATTGAGCGGAATGCTCAATATCGAAACCCGTGCCGAGCTTCAATCCATCATTGAGGAACTGGACACCTTTGAAAATCTGCAGGAAGTCATTCTCAATCTTGAACGGTTAACACATGTTGACTCACGGGGTTTATCCGCCCTGCTCTCCATGCACCGGCACTTCACTGAACGGGACATCAGCTTCCGGTTGGTGAATGTAAATGATTACATTCTCCGGTTATTTCAAGTCTCCAACCTGGTCAACCTGTTTGAAATTGGCCCTCCCCCTCAAGACCATGCCTCGCTGGTGCACGACCGGCGTGAAGCCCTCTGGCAGTCTCATGCCTTTACAACGCAGCTCCTTGCTGCCCTGGGAGAGGCGGTGCTTGGGGTGGATGCGGATGGAAGGGTTTTGTTTGTCAATCCAGCGGCGGAACGTCTTCTGGGTTGGGAGGAAGCAGACTTATTGGGCCGTGTCCTTTCGGAT
>CAZORO010000090.1:0-8561 GCA_964581845.1 uncultured bacterium | reverse complement strand
CACGCGACCAAACCGGGCGTCCAGTACTCATGGCATTAACACCCCATCCTGCTTGGGATAATGACAAGAATCCAGTCATACGGGTCGAAGTCACTCTCTCCAAACGATCTGGGGAGACCGCCGAGGTGGAATGGGTGGCGACCACCATCTTCCAAGCGGGCCACCGGATTGGACGAGTGATCGGGATCCGCGATCTCGGCCAGCGCCGACGCGCGCAAGATGAGGTCAAACGTTTAGCCACCGCGGTGGACCAAGCCGGGGAGATGATCGTGGTCACCGATCCCGAGGGAGTGGTTCAATATGTAAATCCCGCGTTCGAGAGAGTCACTGGTTACACACGCGAGGAGGCGGTTGGTAAACGGACCAATATCCTCAATTCGGGAACCCATGAGCAGGCCTTCTTCGAGGATCTCTGGCGTACGATTCGTGAGGGCCAGGTCTGGACGGGCCGGTTCATGAACCGACGCAAGGATGGGCGTCTTTATGAAGAGGAAGCCACCATTTCTCCCGTCCATGATGCCTCGGGGGCCATCATCAACTACGTTGCCGTTAAACGGGATATCACGCAGGAGGTTCTGCTTGAACAGCAGCTGCGGGAGTCACAAAAGTTTGAAGCCATCGCGCAGCTGGCTGGAGGGGTCGCCCATGATTTCAATAATTTATTGACGTCGGTGATTGGCAATATCCAGCTGGCCAAAATCAAGAAGGGCGGAGATATCACGGGATACCTCGATAAGGCTGAACAGGCCTGCCTGAGAGGAGCCTCCCTGGTCCAGCAGTTGTTGCTTTACAGCCGGAAATCCTCCTCCACGAAAGAGCGCATTAGCCTCAACTCCATCGCCCGGGAGGTCCTCGCCCTGGCGCGCGAGACCATCGACCGCCGGATTGAGTTCAAAGTGGACCTGCGCCAGCAACTCCCCTTGATACGCGCTGATTCGGGGCAAATGCATCAGGTTCTCCTGAACCTTGTCCTCAATGCCCGGGATGCGGTGGAAGAGCGGCGCGGGATAGAATCATCTAGTGAAAACATGGGTACTGCCTCCACTGAAATGAGTATTACAGTCAGAACTGATGTGATGGTTCCTGACCCGCGCAAAATTCCCAAGGATGCCCGTCCTCCAGCGGAAATGTATGTGGTTCTCACAGTGAGTGATACGGGTACTGGCATGGATGCCAAGACCCGTCAACGCCTGTTTGAACCATTCTTCACGACCAAGGAAGTGGGCAAGGGAACTGGCTTGGGTCTCGCCACCGCATATGGAATTGTCAGGAACCATGCAGGCTGGGTGGAGGTTCAAAGCAGCCCAGGGGTTGGTTCCACCTTCCATGTCTACCTTCCAGCCGATATGACTCCTTCATCTAGCCAACCCTCACAACCGGTTCTGGAACCGGTTCCGGGTGGTAACGAGACCATTCTTGTGGTGGATGATGAGATCTCCATCTGTGAAGTGGCAAAGGATATCCTGGAAACCCATGGATACAACGTTTTATTCGCTCTGGATGGTGAAGAGGGACTGGATGTCTATTCCCATGAAAAGAGTGGGATTGATCTGGTAATTCTCGACCTTTCCATGCCCAAACTCTCGGGAAGGGAGGTCTTGGAACGTTTAAGGTCTCTCAATCCCTCGGTCCGTGTCATCATTTCGAGTGGTTACTTGAGCGGAGATATCCATTCCATGGCCAGTGGCTGTGTTTTTGTCCAAAAGCCCTACCGGACAGAAGACCTGCTGCGCGGAGTCCGTGAAGCTTTGGACCGTTCTTCATTGATGCCCCTCCATTCTGCTTAGTTCTAACCAAACCTGCCCCTTTTTGAACACGCCTGTTCCCTCTAACCGCTTTCCTCGATCGCCCAATTCCCGATCCTCGCCTCCGAGGGTAAATTACACAACTTGAGCAGGAACAAGCCAAAGCGAACCGCCACAGACTTTGTCATCCCTTTGATTCCATGGTGGACCAGATCCCGTGCTCATCTGGCCTGAATCGTGCTTTATAGGAGAAGTGTGGTGCAATCTGAACTGCTGGAGATTCTCTTACGCCCCGAAATGGTCGGGGAGGTTTTGGAGCTTTTCGACCAGATGGATGTCGAATGGGTTTGCTTTGGCAACGTCCAAGGCACCGGCAGGCAGCGAGGCCACACCGAGATCTTCCGGGGAGGTGAGTATTCCATCGAACCACGCCCCAAAGTCCGGCTCGAGATTCTGCTGGATGACCCAACCCGCCGTGAAGAAGTGATCCGGCAGCTGAGGAACTGTGTCCACACGGGGCGGATTGGAGATGGGAAGGTCTTCGTAATGCGGGTGGAGGTTCCCGGTCAAGCACTGGTTGAGCCTCCTCTTTAGGCGGAATTCCAGTTTCCGTTATTTGAGACGGACAAGTAATAAAACAACAGAGGAGGTTCATATGGACGCCAAGGGTGTACTCAAATTCATCAAGGAGAAAAATGCGAAGTTTGTGGATTTCAAGTTCATGGACTTCATTGGGACCTGGCAGCACTTCACTGTCCCTGAAAACGAACTGAGTGAATCCAGTTTCGAGGATGGGTTCGGATTTGATGGTTCCAGCATACGTGGCTGGCAGGCCATCAATGAGTCCGATATGCTGTTGCTCCCCGATCCCGCGACAGCTTTCCTGGATCCTTTCTATACAATTCCAACCGTTTCGCTTACCTCAACTATTCTGGATCCAATCACCAAAGAACCCTACTCACGTGATCCGCGTTCGATTGCCCTCAAGGCGGAAGCCTATCTTAAGAGCACAGGTCTGGCGGACACAGCCTACTTTGGCCCGGAGGCGGAGTTTTTCTGTTTCGACAATGTGCAGTATGGCAGTGCTGCCAACCAGGCCTTCTATTTGGTGGACTCAAATGAGGGAACCTGGAACACAGGCCGCATGGAAAATCCCAACCTTGGTCACAAACCACGCCATAAAGAGGGTTACTTCCCCTGCCCACCCTCCGATGAAATCGCCAACTTCCGTCAGGATGTGGTTGCCACCCTGCTCGAGCTGGGCATAGCGGTTGAGGCCCACCACCACGAGGTTGCCACTGGTGGTCAATGTGAGATCGACCTGCGTTTCTCACCCCTTGTGCGTATGGCGGATGCCCTGATGACCTACAAGTACACCGCTAAGAACATCGCCAAGAAACATGGCAAAACGGTTACCTTCATGCCCAAGCCGCTTTTCGGCGACAACGGTTCCGGAATGCACGTTCACGTCTCTTTGTGGAAGGGCGGCTCCCCTCTCTTTGCGGGGAATGGCTACGCGGGATTGTCGGATTTGGCCCTGAACTTCATCGGTGGTCTCTTAAAACATGCCGCCTCGATCTTGGCCTTCGCCGCGCCTGGCACGAACTCCTACCGCCGTCTGGTCCCTGGTTACGAGGCTCCTGTTAACCTGGCTTACTCCCAGCGCAACCGCAGTGCCGCCTGCCGTATCCCGATGTATTCTCCCTCGCCCAAGGCCAAGCGCGTTGAGTTCCGTCCTCCCGATCCGAGCTGCAATCCATACCTGACCTTCTCCGCCATGCTCATGGCGGGTTTGGATGGGATCCAGAACAAGATCGATCCAGGTGATCCGCTTGACAAGAACATTTATGACCTTCCACCCGAGGAGCTAGCCGCGGTTCCGAGTGTACCGGGTTCGTTGGCCGAGGCTTTGGATGCCCTAGAGAAGGATCACCAGTACCTGCTCAAAGGCGATGTCTTCACACAGGATGTGATTGATACATGGATCGAGTACAAGCGATCCAGCGAAGTGGATCCGGTCCGTTTACGTCCGCATCCCTACGAGTTCCACTTGTACTTTGATGCATAAAATGATCGAGTCAGTTTCCACGCTCTCTCCCTTCCGCCCAGTGGAGAGAGCGTGGATTGGAATCATTACCTCCAAACAATGGAGAGGCGAATTCATTCGCTGTGTGCCACTAAAACGATGAGGATCATTCCATTGATTTAAAAGGCGAATGAAGTCACCACTCCTTTTTTCTCTCAATACCCCTCCCACCCTCCGATCCCGGCCGGTGGTACCCCGAAGGAGATTGTCTCCATTGTCTGATCGTGGACAATCTGGATGAGTAGGTGAGAGGAGTGCCACTGGTAGCCCTCTGTGGCGGTGTCTACACTCAAGACTTTCGGGAGCTTTTCCTCACCCTTCCAAACACCTCCACCCGAGGGCTGGGTCCACCCTGCCACGAGGAGGCGTGTGGTCTCGCCCACCTTGTTCTGGACATTCAAGGAGACAAACTGACCGGGAACAAAGGACTGGCTGGTCAGGCTGTCCGCGCGAGTTGTGATAAGTATGGTCCCGGGGTCCAATGTCTTTGAGGAACCCAGCTGGAGAGTGGTCAGTTCGGGTGTTCCACCTAGCATGAAATAGACATTTTTGAGGATGTCCTCTGGGTTAATGTAGACTGGCTGAGGATTATTCCCGACCATGTTCCAGCCATCCGGATAAGTTCCCATGTATGAGCCGGGGGTGACCACCTGTTGATGAATTCCGCTGGTGGCGACTCCCTCCGCGATGGTTCTCCAGTCATAGGAGGAATCGTAATCCGCCAACATGAACAGGGCATGAGCGTAAACCAGCCCATTCCACTGGACTGCTTTCCCAAACCAGGAGCCGGTGTAAAAGGTGGCCCCAAAGACGGGAACACTTCCATAACGCATCGTGGTTCGGCCGGGTGGGTTCCAGAACCACAGGAATGGCAGTCCGGCTCTGGCCCAGTAAATGGCTTTCTCCAGATATTCACTATCCCCGAAGGCTTCATAACCGGCCACATAAGCCTCGACTGCCTGAGCAGCGGCGAGGATATCGGGGGTGTGTTGGGGGATCTCCCAGGTCTGCGCGGCACGTGGCACAGTGAAGGTCTTCATCTGTTCAAGAGAACGTTTACCGGCGGTCAGGAAATCCAAACGCCTCAGTTCACGTCCCATGCTTAATAACTGGTAAGCACGCCGCGCGGTCCAGCCTAGCTCCCGGTCATTGGGGTTATACAGGCTTGAGTCTCCAAAAGGAGGATAGGATCCATCAGTACGCATCTGGGAGATCTGCCCCAGTCCCATCGAGACCATCGACTGGATGGCGGTGTTAAGCTCTCCAAAAACAAAGGGGGCTTGCATTCCGAAGATATGTAAACCGGCTTGGCTGGTAAGAACTGAGGCCCCGTTGGTTTGAATGTAGTACTCAACCGCCTCGAGGGCACGGTCCCTGGCGGTGATGCTACCGGTGGTCAGGTAATCGAGCCAGAGGAGATAAGCGAATCCAGGTGTCTGGCTGCAAGTGAATCCTGTTGCATGTTGCCAGCATTTATCTGTTACCCCCCAAAGTGTGGTCAAGTAGGCCTCACGTGAGGCCACCACTGTTTCCTCAAGAGTTCTGGGGAGGGGATAAGGAGGCGGCTGATGATCATGCAGGTCCAGCCATTGATCCACCACATCGAGAACAGTCGAGCAGGAGGCTTGGACCACGAACCGGGCGCTCAAATGGATAGTCTCCCCGGCTTGCATGGGGTAGGGGGCTGAGGCTTGTGTCGAGTTGACCGGAACATATTCAGGGATGGAGGGGGCGTAGATTTCGAGACGGTGGTTGTCCTGCCCATCCAGGAAATTTGTCGAGGCGAACAGCGCGGCGGGCATGATTTCGTTCTCCGCCCATTCTTGTGTCGCCTCCCACACCAGCCCTGCTAGCAGGTTGTCAGGAGTGAGCACGCCCATCGCTGGAATTGTGACAAAATGGGGATCGGGCGCATAACGGACATTTTGAGGCGGCGCAATATCCAAGGTGGAGGAGGACACCTCCCCAGCGATCAGCCATTCGACACCCGGGAAAAGCGCCGCCTGTTGATCAACCCCATAAGCGCGCTCACCCGCCTTGAGGTTGAAGGGTGCGAAACGGTACAAATCCACCGCCTGCGAGGCCATGAGAAATCCATCCGCCTGGATAAAGGTACTGGCCGCGCTCACTGTAAGATCGAGCTGGTAGGAGGCATTCAAACTCAACTCTCCAATCAGACTGGAAGTGAGCCGGATCGAGGCGGACTCCGAAGTATCGGACAGGATCTGTGTGGAGGAGGGCTGGATTTGAGCGGCCTTGAGAAGAGGATTTCCTGGCGCTGAGAGGATGACATCTCCCACCGGACAGAGCACCCCCGCTAGTTGCCAATCGGCTCCGGAGCTGGAACGGCCATATAGGTATATCGGAGCGAATCCGCCTGGATTGGACACCACCACCGCGCGGACACGTGAGGATTGGAGCACGATATTCCCGGGGGTGTCCGTAAAGGCATGGGCATACTCAGTGGCGGTCAGCGAGGCTGGATCGGGAGGAGGATTCGATATGAATACTTGGGCTGTCTGTGTGTTGTGAACTGTGACCGCACTCAGAAAAACCGTGGCGGTGAAGGTACACGGTCCCGGGGTTGTGGGAGCCTGGACATTCCAGGTAGCTGATTTCGGTGGTCCCCCGCTAAGCAAGTTGCCCATCTCGATGCGCTCTGTTCCGGAGATCAGTGAGAATCCTGATGGCAGGCTGAGTGTCAAAGCCACCCCGCTGGCCGCCGTGGTACCAATGTTTTCCACCTCGGCGCGCATTTCAAAGGGTTCCCCCTTATGGATAACACACCTGTCTGGTCCGAAAGTGTTGAATTGGACCTGATTGCTGGATGGGAGTACCCAGATCCGGTTGATACGCACCTGCCCGGTGGTTCCTTGGCTGGTGGGATCAAGACGCAGCTGGGTGATGGTTCCCTTCCAAGCTGCCAATCCCTCCAGAGGGATCTCATAGACATGAGAATCAGCCCCCGCCTGGATGTTGAAATGAGTCGATTTTGTTTCGTTCCAAACAGGATCGGTGGAAGTAATCCAAAAAAGCTGTCCAGAGGTTCCCACATCCACTCGCATATCCACCGCCAAGGATCCAACAGAGATGGCCTTCAGATCCAATAAAGGGCCATGGAGATAGGGATCATTCCCTGTTATCGTACCGCGCAGCGTGCCTCCGCTTGTGGTGAGTGCGCTCAGGTTATGGATAGCAGTCCATCCTTCCGTATCTCCCGTGATGCCAAACTCCCACATCATGCTGGGTAGTGAGTTCAGGCACATGAAGTAATCAATCTGAACTGTTCCCGAGCTGGCGCTATTGGCCGGATCGAGCCGGTAGCGCACGATGGTGGTATTCCAGGCATCATTCGCCCGCATATCGATCAGATAGGTGTGCCACTGGTTATCGGATTGAATCGTGAAGACCACGCTTTTGTCCGCGGTGAAGGTGGGGGAGGAGGCGGTGGCGAAGAATATCTCCGCAGTGTTATCTCCGGAATCCGATTTCATGCGGATCGCCAGATACGGAAAGTCAATCCCGCTGAAGGAGAGTGATGGACCAAACATGTAAGGGTCTGAGGAGGTGATGTGGGTGGTGAGGATACCATTGCTCACCGAGAAGGAGCTCAGGGAATGGGTGGGGGACCAACCCTCGGAATTTCCGTTGTTAAGGAAATCATATTGAAGTGCTGAACCCGGCACCACTGCTTGTGCATTGTTGATGAGAGTGGTCAAGGTAAGTGAAAGAACCAGTAACAGATGTAAGATCATGAGAAAGAGCCTCCAGGAAGGTGACAGGTGGACATCGTAACAACTGATTATGTAGCACTCCAATGTCTTGATTGTATCAGCGGTTCTTGAGCTGTGTCAGCGTGCCTCTAGGCGGTCGGGCTGGGCGGTTCCTACCCACAGCGGATCCTCGGGCATGAGACGGTGAAAGAAGCGTTCTAGCGCGCCGGGATCATCGGAAACGAAGTACCGCGATGAGAGTTTCAAATCCTTTGGAGCTTCGATTCCCTTCTCAAGTAATATACATGCGGCAGCTTCGGCCGTGCACTCGGCGCTGTCGACCACCGCGACCGCCGTCCCCACCGTCTCTTGGATGGCATCACGCAGCAGTGGATAGTGGGTACACCCCAGGATGAGGGTGTCGATCTCTTGATCGAGAAGGGGATGCAGGTATTCCCTCGCGATCAAGCGGGTGGCGGGATGGTTTTCCATGCGTTCCTCGGCCAGGGGCACAAATAACGGACAGGCGGTGCTGTAAACTCTGGCTTGTGGAAGACGTTCGAGTAGGGCGCGCTCATAAGCGGCGCTGTTGATCGTGGCCAGTGTTCCGATAACACCGATCCGCTGGCTTTGTGTTTGCATGGCCGCGGCCTCCACCCCGGGTTCAATCACTCCCAACACAGGCCCATTAAACTCTTCTGCCACACAATCGAGCGCGGTCGCGGTGCAGGTATTGCAGGCGGCTACGATCATTTTGACGCCTTGACGTTTGAGGAAATGAGTAATCTCGCGTGTGAAACGCCGGATGGTTTCAGTGGACTTGGGACCATAGGGAACCCGTGCTGTATCGCCGAAATAGAGGACGGATTCTCCGGGAAGGCGTTTACGCAGGGCACGCACCACGGTCAGGCCGCCAAGACCTGAGTCAAACACACCGATGGGGCGATTAGGATCCAGGATTTGGTTTTCCATGGATACTCAATCTCAGTTGGCCGTATGCACGCCGAGCCATTCCTC
>CAZORO010000089.1:0-13267 GCA_964581845.1 uncultured bacterium | reverse complement strand
AATCAATCCCTCGGCTGCCGGACCGACATTGAGAAGGAAATTGCCGCCCTTGCTGACGATGTCCACCAGTTTGCGGATCAGGTCTTCCTTCGATTTCCAGTTCTGGTCGTTAACCTTGAATCCCCAGGTATCATTCATGGTCATGCAGGTTTCCCAATCACGCCCAGGAATTCCTGTGCCGGGGATGTGCTGCTCGGGAGTGTCATAATCTTGTGGGATCTGGATCCTGTTGTTGATGATGATGCCCGGCTGGATAGAGCGGATCATTTCGACAATTTCCTCGGAATGGATTTCGGCGGGAGAGTGCTCCCAGCCGCCATCAAACCAGAGAATCCCGATGTCACCATAGTTGGTTAGGAGCTCACGGAGTTGCCCTTTCATGTAGTCGAGGTAGCGGTTGAGGTCAGCACCATCCTTGGATCGAGTATCCCAAGGACGCGAGGAGCCTTCACCACGCGGGAGGTAATCAGGATGATGCCAATCGAGGATTGAGTGATACCAGCAGATCTTGAGACCAGCCTCATGAGCGGCATCCGCGAGCGGCTTGAGGAGATCCTTGCCATAAGGAGTACTCATGACATCGTAATCAGTGTGTTTGCTGTCGAAGAGGCAGAAACCATCATGGTGCTTGCTGGTGATGACGATGTACTTCATGCCGGCATCCTTGGCGATCCGCACCCACTCCTTGGGATCATACTTGACCGGGTTGAACTCCTTGATCAGCGGTTCATATTCGGGAACCGGGATCTTGCCATTAAACATGATCCACTCTCCAGCGTGTTCAACTGGATTGCCTTTCCAGATACCAGCGGGAATCGCATAAAGACCCCAATGGATGAACATGCCGAACTTGGCATCGCGCCACCAGGCCATCCTGGCATCCCGTTGTTCGGGGGTCTCCGCCTGGGACACACTCGGCAGGGCGAACCAGCAAGCCGCCATCATTCCCAAGATCAATCCAACAGATACCATCCGCTTCCAAAAACCACTCATTGACTTCATTCCTCCTTCGTTGATCATGAAAGACCTCACCCCCCAACCCCCCTCTCCCGCAAGGAGAAGGGGGTATGTTTCCCTCCCTCGCCCTGCGGGAGAGGGGGGTTGGGGGGTGAGGTCTTATGTTGTTCCATTATCCCGTTAAAGCACTAAATCACCTCAAAACTCTGGCTCAACACGGTCTCCGAACTCCCGCCCACCATGACCTGAAACTCCCCCGGCTCCACCACCCATCTTAATTGACGGTCAAGAAGATGAAGATGACGTGTCCCTATTTTGAAAGAGACTGTCTTGGTTTCCCCTGGCTCGAGATGAATCCGTTGGAAGCCACATAATTCCTGTAGTGGACGGATGACACTGGAATAGAGATCATGGAGATAGACTTGGACCACCTCATCACCATCCCGGTCACCAGTATTCTTCACATCCACAGTAACCATTATCTCGCCCCAAGGCTTGATCTGCTCCGGACTGACTTGAAGGTTGGAATACTCAAAACTGGTGTAGCTGAGTCCATGCCCAAATGGGAAGAGTGGTTCACGATCCATATCGATATGGCGTTGCGAGCCAAAGGGGAGCGTGTTGTAGTACAAAGGGAGCTGACCTACCGACTTGGGAAAGGTGACCGGTAGCCTGCCAGCGGGGTTGATGTCACCAAAGAGGACCTCGGCGATGGCTTGTCCTCCTTTTTCTCCCGGGAACCAGGCATTGAGGATCGCGGGGATGTGCTCCGCCTCCCAGTTGAGAGTCATGCCACGTCCGATCTGCAGGACCAGAACCAACGGGGTTCCGGTGTCATAGACCGCTTTCACAAGATCCAGCTGTTTCCCTGGCAGATTCAACTCCGACCGATCACGGGATTCCCCGCAAGTCATCGTGGAATCGCCCACACAGACCACCGCCACATCGGCTTCTTTGGCGATTTTTATAGCGGCATCGAATTCATCCCGCCCTTGATTCCAACCGAGGAGGACCTGAATCGCGCTGGCATCCTTGCGGAACTCCAGACGGAGCTGATATTCCCTGTCCCTTTCGAAGGAAAACTGCTGGCTGAGTGATGTGGCTTCGTAGGTTCCCTTGCACCAATTATCCACAAGAAGGTCCCCATCCACCCAGAGTCTCATACTGTCATGGCTCGCGATTCCCAGCCTGCCCTCGAAAGTTTTATCGGGGACGAGAATAGCGGTCCAACGAACCGAGTATTCCGTGATTCCAAGCCCCTCGGCGGGTTTGGTAAAGGCCCAATTGAAGTTGATCTCCGGATCGGTCCGGATCACGCAAGGGTCACCCTCTAAGTCCAGATTGGGAAAATACTCTCCATGCAGCCCATTCGCACTTCCATCGGGAAGGAATAGACATCTCTCAGGAATGGGATCGAGTTCATTCTCCTGAATCCCTGTTCCCTTCACATAGAGGATCTCTGTGTTTGAAGAGACAAGACTCCTGATCCCATCGAGGATTGTCACCGGCTCGAAGCCCCACACAGTGGGGGTATAATCTCCCATCCGGGCAACTGCTGCGCTGGGGCCGATGACAGCGATCTTGCGGAGGTCCTTCTTAAGAGGGAGCAACCCTCCCTCGTTCTTCATCAGGCAGATCCCCTGGCGCGCCGCATCAAGGGCGGTTTGAAGATGCTCCTCACAACGCACCCGTTTGGGTACCAAACCAGGATCGGTGTAGGGGTTCTCGAAGAGTCCGAGGAGGAACTTGACCCGCAGAATGGAGCTGACCGCGCGGTCCACTGATTCCAGTGGCAACCGGCCCTCACGGACCATGCGGATAATAGCCTGCTGGTATTCCTCACTCTCATAATCGTAGTACTGCATATCCATCCCGGCCTCGATCGATTGCCGGATGGCCTCCTCATTGGTGGAGGCGGTCCGGTGATCCCGGTGAAGGCGGTTGATCGCCCCCAAGTCAGATCGGACAAAACCTTGGAAGCCCCACTCCTTACGAAGGACATCCGTCAGCAACCACTTGTTTCCAGAGCAGGGGATTCCATCGATGGAGTTATAAGAGACCATGATCCCCAGAGCACCCGCCTCCCTGACCGCCGCAGCGAAGATTGGCAGAACCCAGGTCCGTAGTTCCCGCTCTCCCAGATGGGCAGTAGAACAGTTCACTCCGGCGAGAGTGACTCCATAAGCCGCGAAGTGTTTCGGTTCCGCGATAATGGCCCTATCCGAGGAGAGGTCTTGGCCCTGCATTCCAGTTACCATGGCTACAGCCAAGCGGCTGGCAAGCCAGGTATCCTCTCCGAAGGTCTCCTCCATCCGTCCCCAGCGTGGCTCACGCGCCAGGTCGAGAACTGGGCTGAAGGTCTCGTGGATTCCATAGGCGCGGAACTCCGCCGCAACCCCCTCGCCCACCCGCCGGAGAATCTCCGGATTCCAAGTGGACGAAAGGCAGATGGCCTGAGGGAAAATGGTGTTCCCCGGCCCGCACAGGCCATGCAGCCCCTCCTCGCTGAAGAGGATTGGGATCCCCAAACGGGTCTTGGTGACAGCGTATTCCTGGAGTTGGTTGATAGGACCGGCGTTGGGGGGATAGAGGTCGTGGATACATCCAATACCCTCTGATCCAATGAGGGTCTCAACACGCTCCATGAGCAAAGATCCATCCTTCGCCATAGCGGTCGAATGGGTGGGGAAGGTGCGGTCCACGAAATTCATACAGCCATGATACTGATCCATTTGACGGGCCTTCTCCTCCAGTGTCATCCTGGAAAGAAGGTCTTGAATCCGCGCTTCGATGGGGAGCTTGGGGTCCCGGTAGGGGAAATGTTCTTCGGAGGTGGTGGCAGTTTTCATCATGAGCGGATGCTACACCAAAGCAATGCAGGGTAGAATTGTGTAAGCGGAAGAGTTTCCCCATTGCCAAGGGAAAATGTCGAAGTGGTTTACAACTTATTGTATAACCAATCTGGCATCCCCTTGAGGAGCCATGCAATCACCCGCCAACGTTTGGTTACATACACATGTTTCCGCCGGCTCAGGATGGCATCATAGATCTGCTGGGCGGCTTTTTGGGGAGAGGCCATCCAGAATATCCCCTCGCCCTTCGCCATCGCGGTATCCACAAATCCCGGTTGCACATCAGTGACCACGATTGGAAGCTTCAGCTTGGAGAATCTTTGACGCAGCCCTTGGAGATAGTTGGACATAAACGCCTTGGAAGCATTATACGCTGGCGCCGCGCCACCCCCTCGCAGCGCCGCTAGCGAAGAGATACCAACGATATGCCCTGAGCCTCTCGATTGTAGATGCTCAGTTGCGGCATGAACGACCGCTGTAAATCCTGATACATTGGTGTCGATTGTTGTTTGTTCAAGCTCCCATTCGAGATCCGGGTTGGGAAATCCGGTTCCAGCGGCAATGACAAAGAGCTCCACATCTTTCATTTCCGCAATCAGATCCCGCAAGCGAGGCATTGCCTCTACTGGTTTTGATACATCAATGGCGCTCATCAATGTTTGAGTTGGCAGCTCTTGGGCAAGTTGAGACAGTAGATCCAACCTTCTTGCCACCAGACCGGTGTTGTATCCATTTGCCGCGAGGATCTTGGCCAGTTCCCTTCCGATTCCAGATGAGGCACCCACAACAATCGCATTTCTCTTCATCTGACATTATCCTTCAGGGTCTCCCCATCCATGGGCCGCTCACACTGTGTGGTCAATTCACATGCGCCTTTCCGGGCGCATCCAGAAGAAAGGGGCGGATCGTTGATCCGCCCCCATGGCATGAAAAGGGATTCGTTCCTGCTTGTGAGAAGGAACGCTTAGAAGTGAAAGGTAGCGCTGACCGTGTTGGTGATGTCCCCATCTCCGATGAAGCGGTACTGGAAACCATAATCCAGGGTCAGGTTCTTGCGGATGTCGAAGCCAAGACCGGTCGACAGGGCATGATAGTCGGCGCTTTCGCTCAACGAAGAAGCAACACCCGAATCGTTGAAATCATACTCATTATCCCGGTAGTGGTAACCGGCGCGCGCCACCAGCCAACCGCAGCAGCGCTGCTCAACACCCGCATGGAAACCCCAGGACTCCCCGCCCTCATCCACATTCTGATTAAGCTGGAGGTTGTGATTCACCATATTGGCGTCGAGATCATACTCGGTGTAATCCACCGAGGTGGTGAACAAGGTCCGTTCGAAAACCTGCCAGGAGGAACCAAGTTCGAGTCCCCAGCTATCCCGGTCAGCATCCTGCGGTCCGAACACGAGAAAGTCGGATTCAGCATCGCCCGATGCAAAGAATCCAGAAAGCCCGACCACCATGCAGGAGTTGGTACGGCACTGAAGGCCGAAGGTGTGACGGTATCCATCATCCATGTCATAGTCGCCACAGGCGGCATCCAGTTCATCGCGGAAATAGCTGAGTGAGTAACCGAAGCTCATGCATTCATTCAACCGCGCGCCATAACCGATGTGGAAGATATCCTTTTCGGTACTGGTGTTGTGGGAATCATCCACATCCGAATCCCAGCCTGACCAACCAAGCCCCAGCGTGCCACCCACACGGATGGGGAGCGCGAGCCGGACAGTACCCACATCATAGTCTTCCTCGATCCCGCTGAAATTGGGAATACCGGGGTCCATTAGGTATTCCTCGCCGCTGATCTCATTGTGTGAATAGGTCAGCGAGAGACCACAACCGTCGATGAATCCCAATCCAGCCGGGTTTCCGAACACGCTGGACAAGTCGGCGGAGGTTGCCAGGTTGCTCCCGCCCAGGGCCAATGTCCGCGCATCCTGCGGGAAGTCGAAGTAGCGGCTTTGGTTGTGCTGAATGAAGAAGTCCTCTACATCATCGCCCCAACTGGCCGGCGCCAGAATGAGACAGCAGAGGAACAAAGCGCTCATCGCGCCCACGGCCCAGCACATAGTCTTACTCATCAACATGTTACCATACGCTCCTTTCGCGTTTCCTTGCCCAGCCTTACTTGCGGACTGCATCGATCAGATTTTTTAATGGCGCGGCATCATAACCTTCATACGCCATGTACTCACCTATACTCTTCGGATCCGAAAGCAACAGCACCCTGCGTTCAGCTGACTCACCATCCAATGGAACCACAAGTGCATTGAGAGTGAGTGACTTCCCGCTTGCGCTAAGAACCGACACCGGGGTTCTGAAGCGCAGGTAGAGAGAGCTATCTTCGTTGCGAGCCTTACGCCATTGCGTGGTCGTGGCCTTAGCGGAAGTCCCTTGGCAGGACTGAACAAGGGCCGAAACTAGCGAAACGAGGTTTCCAGCCTCCTCCTTGGAGGCCAGGCTACCCTTGCCTTCAAACTTGACAGTCACCTGAGAGGACAGGGAAGCCTCATCCGGGCCAGACTGATCTCCGAAGGTGGGGGAAGATTCCTGTTGGAGAACCGCACTGGGGGTCCTCGAAACTCCGGAGGAGGTGGACTCGAGCGCATAAGTCGGGGGTTCTTCCTTATCGGTGAATACTTCGGCTTGCCCCTGTTTGAGAATCAAGGCCACTCCATCGGTGCTCGCGGCTGGAATAATATTATTCGAACCGCAACGTTCAAGGTCCACGAACACATCCTCATCGGACACGAGTGGTTGATTGTTGACTGCGTGAGCATCACCGACATTCAGAATGTTTCCGTAGCCATCCAGGATATGCCATCCCAGGCCAGCCGGTGTAATTTCAAAGTCACGCGCTATATCGACGCCGAAGAACGGGTTTTGGATGGCGATTTTGGTGGCATTGGTTTCCAGCGAGCCAAATCCATGCACCTGGCCATAACCATCGAGAATCGCATAGCCCATTCCATCGGGAGCCACTTCCATGGCGCGTGCGATGTCATAGCCAAATTGCGCCTCACCAAACAGTGGAGCACAACCAAAAGCACGTACTTGGCCCAGGCAGTTGAGAATGTAATATCCCGATGCCTCACTCGATGGAGAGGATTTATCCGGAGGGTAGCCATAAAAAAGTTCAAGGTCCTCGGCCGCATCGATGGGATGAGAGAAGGTACCAAAAAAGGCCGAACCGAAGTGGGGGGCCATACCAAAGGTCTCGACAGTACCGAAGCCACTCAGGACATAACATCCCTCACCCGAAGGAGTGACCTCGACATCCCGCGCGATGCAACAACCATAGTCGCGTCCAGTCAATGCCTCGCTGACAGCACCATAGCGGTAAAGGAGACCCCGCCCATCGAGGACTACCAAACCACCACAATTCCGGGTACCCGCCAAATCGACCGCCCCGCATGGAGGCTCCAATTCGAGATCCCAGAAAGGACTGACATTGCCGACATTGAAAACGCCACCGAATTTGTCCAAAACCTTGAACTCTGAAGACTGGACCTCACATTCATCCGGCACCCCATTCTGGTTGAGGTCCTGGCTGTAACCGCTATTGATGTCACATTCATCCGGGATTCCATTCCCATTGCAATCGACGGCTTGCTGACAAGCCTGAGAGACCACATCGAAGATAGCTTGCGCGAAATCCTCGGCCGGATTGGTGGAGATGAAAGTAATACCCCGGGTTCCCGCCGCCAAGGCTTGAGCCAGCGTAATCACGCATTCAGATGCTCCAGTGCCCGTGATGGGGGAGACAAAACAATTATTGTTGACCGCGATCGTAATGGCATTAGTGATTGAATCGCGATCTGTACCCGGATCCTCGCACGGATTCCCCCGGCAGGGACCCTCATCACTAATGGGAATGATCAAACGGATATTTCCTGGGGTCCAAGGATAGCGCTCGGCCAATGCAGCCACAGCTGGTCCCCAATCCTCATCGGTCTGGATGTTGGTTCCGCAACTCGAACTCCCTGGAACGGAGGTACCGATCAAGTTGGTGACATAATCCTCCAGACAAGGGAAATAGGTGTCCGTGATGCCAAGAAACCGTGGGGCAACTGAGATCCCGAGTTCGGCTAAGTCACTCGCGGCGGTCGCGATGTTTGCGCAGAGGGCATCCGACTCATCACCCATGGAACCGGAGGTGTCCATGACAAAGATCAGATCAACAGGCGGACAAATAAGGCATTCATCCGGTATACCATCCAGATTGCAATCAAAACTGGTGCCATCCCGGATATCGCATTCATCGGGGATGCCATTCTCATTGCAATCCTCGGCCAATCCCCGTGCGATCTCATCAGCATCATTGATCTGGTTGTTGTTACAGTCGCCCTCAAGGACGATCCAATCCATGGTAACAACTCCAGAGAAGACTCGTGTCGCACCCACGACATCACAGTAAGCACGGATCAGGTCGGTACCCACACCTCCCGAACCTGTGTAACTGAAAACAGCATGGAAGCTGATGTCAAAAGGTACACACCCATTCACTCCGGCATTGGGTCCCGATAGAACCTCGAAGGTGGCTGATGCTACATCACAGGCCTTACCTTGATTGACAAACAAGGTGGCAGTGACTGTATGGACACCACCAACTACACCCAATGCGGACAGGGGATAGAGAGACAACATTGAACCGGAGTTGGATGGGATGAGATTTACCTGCACAGCATCCCCGCCACCAGAGAATTCCCCTTGGGCTGAAATGGACCACCCTGGGAGTGCTAAAGAACAAATGGTAAGAAAAGACAGAGCGAGCAATACAAAGGTGGGTGCTCGGCGGCCCCTCATCATGGCCGCCACTGCGGAGTTCTGCATGGGTTCTTCCTCCCTTCGACTCGAGAACTTTGAATATCAAAACGATCGAAAGCGTAGAAACCCTATGTGAGCATCCCCTTCAGGATACACAGTTGTATGTACCCGAATGGATACTCCGCTGCCGCTCTCTCCCATTTCACCCCTCAGCGGCATACACACCTTCATCCTACAGATTCCCCTTATCCGTAGAATCGAAACAGAAAAACTCATTTGGAGGGCGAGTCAGTTGAATCCTGACTCCAGCGGGATGAAGAAAACTGCTCACTTCCCTCCCCAAAAAAAAGGGAGTCAAAAACAAAAAGCAAGAATTCACCCACCGGCCAAACGGCACCCAAATAACGGAACCAAAGCTACCCCCTCAAGGGTCCCAAGTCAATAAGGAATCAGGATTTATGATCATTTTTTGAGAGCAATATCTGGAAAATGGGATTTCACCGGTTGTGGTGTGAGAACTGGCTTTTCCGTATCAATCTTGATATATTCTCCTCTCATGCAAGACGCTCCTTCTTTTGTTCAACACTTGGCGGAAGCCCTTCCCTACCTGCAAAGATTCCATGGGAAGACACTGGTCATCAAATATGGCGGGGCGGCCATGGATCAAGCCTCGGCCCGTGAGGCCTTCATCCGTGATATCGTCCTTTTAAGGCAGGTGGGGATCAAACCGGTGGTGGTCCATGGTGGCGGACCCATGATCACCGAGATGCTCGCGAAGGTGGGCAAGACCACTGAGTTCATCCATGGCCTGCGTGTCACTGACCGGGAGACAGTCAACATCACCGAGATGGTTCTCGCGGGTGTGATTAACAAAGGGATCGTGGCCTCGATCAATCGGGCTGGTGGCCATGCGGTAGGGATCTCGGGCAAGGATGGCAACCTGATCCAAGCAGCCAAGCATATGCCCACGATTCCCGGCGATGATCCCGAACGTCCTCCGGAGGGAATCGATATCGGATATGTGGGCGAGGTGAGGAAAATCAATCCAGAGGTCATTCTGTCGCTCGATAGTGCTGGCTTTATCCCGGTTGTCGCCCCGCTTGGGGTAGGCGAGGAAGGGGAAACCTACAACATCAATGCGGACACGGTGGCGGGGGCGATCGCTGGCGCGCTCAAGGCCGAGAAACTCATTCTCATGACCGACACACCTGGCTTGCTGCGGAATCCAAAGGATCACAGTACCCTCATCTCGTGGTTAACCATCTGCGAGGTTGACACACTAATTCAAAAAGGGGTTCTTTCTGGCGGGATGATCCCCAAGGTGAAGGCCTGCCAAACCGCCTTAGAGAGGGGGTGTAAAACCTGCCACATCATTGATGGGCGTGTTCCTCATGGCGTATTGCTGGAAATTTTCACCGATGAGGGGGTGGGAACACTGATCTCTAATCATACCTCCGTGGAAGAGAAAGCTGGGTAAAAGTCAGATTCATCCAATCCGGGTCATCCCAAACAACCATGAGATGAATACGTTCAAAAGGTCACGACCTCGAGTACACAATCAGAGGTGATTCAATAAGAGACGCATTTTGTGGTGAGGGACTGGGGTTCTGGTACTCGTTGACTAGCCGATCCAGTAACTCCTTTTCCTTGGAAGGAACCAGACTCCTTGGAAACCCCTTAAGCATGACAGCCTCCCTTTTATACAAGTTTTTTTCGCTTTACCTCAATCCAAGTGATTGCTGTTATGAACTCCGAAAGCTCATTGTCAGCCGGACTGAGATCTTCTCGATATCTCAAGCTCTCGTTCCAATTCTTGCTGACATTTCCCATATGCATAAGGAGATCCCGCGAAAGGGCGGGATCTATACCCTTCTTCTTAATAGCCACGATTCGATTGGCCCACGCCAGAGCATCATGCCAGAATTCCTTCTTGATCCCAGATTTCTTACGGTTTCCAGATGATATTGTCCTATGGGGATCATGTCCTATGCCACGGGAAAAAACAGTTTTCAGATAGATTTCCGCCACATATCGTAGAAGGTACACTCCCCCACCCCGGTACCCTTGTCGTATCAACTCCCATCCCTCCAGGTCACGTGCCTCCGCTGCACCCTCATAGACCTCGATGGTCTCAGGAACCCGGCTGGCTCGTAACCATTAGCTCACTCTGGTATCACCTCGAAAGACTCCAAATTTAAGACTCGAACGGCTTCTTCTTCGCTATAACCCGCCACATCACCCCCGCAAAAAGCACCACCCCCAGAGAGATCCCCTGTGAGGTGGATAATCCCGGAAGCCAAAAACCCCTTGGATCATCCCGGAAGATCTCGATGATGAAACGGAAGATGGAGTAAAGCAGGAGATAAGTGAGCGCGGTCTGCCCTTTGAAGCGTGCCCGTGGAGCCACATAGTAAATTAATAACAGGAATGTCACCAAAGCGGCCAGCGAGGAGAACACCTGGGTGGGATAAATCGGAAGCGAATAGGATGCATCCGGGGGAATCAATCCCTGTACCCAATGGTGGTAGTACGGATCACTTCCGATCAGTTCACCTTTATGTTCGATGCGGGGAAAACGAACCCCCAGCCAGTTATGACAGACCTTCCCGAAACAGCACCCATTCAGCAGACAACCGATCCGTCCAAAGACCTCCCCTAGAGCAAGTGAAGGCGCAAGCAGATCCGCCACCTCGGCCACATTCCACTTGTTACGCAATACCAACAGCCACCCGGTTCCGATACCCCCGATGAGGCCACCATAGAATACCAACCCACGCCGTGAGAATATCAGCTCGGAGAGGGGCCCTTTATGGATATTGACAATGACATGCAGGAGTTTGGCCCCAATCAATCCCCCAATCAGGCAGAAAATGAGCAGGTTCGAGAACTTGTCCTCGGGGTACCCAGCTCGCACAGCACGCCGGATGGCGAGCATGTAACCCACGAAAAATCCAATCGCCACCATCAAGCCATAGGTGCCGACTTCAAAATTACCCAAACGGAACAAAATGGGAAACATTTGGCTGGATCCCCCCTCCCCGTCAATCCACCGGTATTAAAACCGGTTCCCTTTCCAGACTATGGTTCATTAGATCTTCTGGTCATGATCTCTGGAAAAAACATGACCAGAAGCAATGCTCCCAATCCAACCGTGATCGCGCTGTCGGCGATGTTAAAGACAGGAAAACTATGTCTTTTCCAATAGGCATGGAAGAAATCCACCACCATTCCCTGTTCACGGAACAACCGGTCAAGGGCATTCCCGACCGCTCCACCCAGGATCAACCCCAAGCCAATTGGATAAAGCCAGTTCCGCTCGCCGGCCTGGAGCAGGTTACGGAGATACACTGGCAGGAAAATCATCGCCGCAAGCGAAACCGCCACAAAAATCCAGCGCCCTCCCACGAAGAGACTGAAGGCCGCGCCGCGGTTGAATTCAAGGCGCAACTCGAAGAGATGCGGAATAATCGGAAACGGATGGTTCCGGTCGAGCAGCTCCAGAGCCGCGGCCTTGCTGGTCTGGTCCACCAGCATAGTTATCAATGCCAATAACCAGAAGACATATGTACGGTGGTCAGTTCCCTCGAGGTCGATCTCGGCCACCTGCTCTTCTGACCCCTCTAGATCCACACGGGATTCCTCATTCACTGGCTTGAATCGCCTCCAGGCACCGGTCACAGATTTCCGGATGATCCGGATGAGTGCCCAACCATGGGACATAACGCCAGCAACGGATGCACTTGGTCCCGGTGGTTCTCGAGAATCCGATCCCAACTCCCGGTAAGTTCTCGAAATTCACCACCCCATTTGGCGCGGAGCCTTGATGAAGCTCGACCTCCGATACGATGAACAGGGAGGTCAGGTCGCCGCCCGAAGGAAAAGACTGCACTTGTATGGCTCGCTCGTAGTCATCCTCCGAAATGAACCACAAATCAATCCTCGCCTCCAGCGATTGGCCGATCTCACCGGCCTTGCGGTGGGGTTCAATCGTGGCCGTGACTCCCTCACGAAGTTCGAAGAGCCAATCCCACTTGTCCACCAAGGCTTCATCCTTGGGATGGTCTCTATCGGTCCAGGCGGAAAGGATCACCGATTCCTCCTCCACCAGCCCCAGACGCCGCAAGGCTTGCCAGGCTTCCTCACAAGTAAAGCAGATCAGGGGCGAGAGGGAACGGAACAAGCCTTTAGCGATGGCCAGGAGCACGGTCTGGGCGCTCCTGCGCGACAAGCCATCCTTGCGGAAGGTGTAAAGACGGTCTTTCAGAATGTCGAGGTAACGTGCTGAAAGATCGACTGTGCAGTAGGAGTTGGCCAGGTGATAGACCCGGTGATACTCAAAGCTGGCGTAGGCATCACGGATCTCGTTCTCAAGGCCGCGCCATTTGGCGAGCTCATAACGGTCTATTTCGAGCAGTTCGTCTTCCGGAACTCGTGAATCGAGCGTGAAGTCATATAGCGATGTCAACAGGAAACGGAAGGTGTTGCGGAAACGGCGGTAGGCCTCCGCCCTTTGTTTCAGAATATTTTTGGAAACCGAAATGTCGCCACGGAAATCCTCGGAGGAGACCCAAAGACGTAGGATATCGGCTCCATATTCACTTACCGCGTCACGGGTCTCGACATAGTTTCCCTTGGTTTTGGAGAGCTTTTCTCCTTTTTCATCCACAACGAATCCATGGGTGAGCACGGCAC
>CAZORO010000088.1:10982-13313 GCA_964581845.1 uncultured bacterium | reverse complement strand
GATGAGTAGGCCGGTTTCATCAGCAATTAAATGTATTTCGCCTCTTGTTCCCACAACCTCGAGGGTCTGATTGAACTTCCGTGCCGGCCATTCAGAACCACACCATGAATTCTCAAGAGCAACGACAATTCCCCCCGCGAAGCGGAGAATCGAGAAAGTGGTGTCATCTAGGGGGATTCCAATCGATTCGAGATGTCCCCGCCTTGACACCGAGTAGACCTCGACAACCGGCCGTTGGAGTGTCCAGAGAAGAAAGTCCACATCATGGACACCGAGGAATAGGGCGATGGAGACTCTTGGACCATAACGCCGGGCGAGACTGACCGTGGTGTTCCGTCGGCTGGAGATATGAACAACCTCGCCGATCCTCTTGTTGATTATGGCATCACGAGTGGCCACGAAGCGGGGATCAAAACGGAGAGTCTGGCCTACGAGGAGAACCACTCCCGCCCGATCCACCTCTTCAAGGATCAGTCTTCCATCCTCCATCGAGTCAGCGAGGGGTTTCTCGATAAAGAGATGTTTCCCCGCCCGAGCTCCAGCCACTGCTGCTTGAGTGTGGTCACCATCTGGAGTGGCGATGATGAGGGCTTCGATACCCTGTTCTGATTTGAGCATCTCATCAACACTTGTGTAGGAATGAGTCTGGTATCGATATCCTGTGTGGGTGGAAAGCTGCCCATCGATGTCCGCCACCCCTACAAGCTCCATCCAGGGAGACTCAGCGACGATGCGAACATACCGCATACCCATGTTGCCAAGACCAACGATACCTATTCGTGCGGGTTCCATAATACTCCCCTAAAGCAGATTCTTCGCTATCCATAGGTTGCTCTCTGAAGTATACCCGAACTCCTTCGCAATGACCCGCCAAGGAATGCTCTTATAAAACTGCTCAATCCTAGAGCTCTCCCCTTCATCCCCTATCGCCCATTCCCAGAGCTGTCGAGATCCCGCTTCAATCACAACCCGCTTCTTCAGGGATCTGGGCAGTACATGGTCTTGATAGGACTCGTCCTGTTGGAGGAACGATTCCATGCATGCCATCGACACAATCCGTGTGGGAATGCCTTCCTCCTCGAGGAGTGTCTGCGCCTCAAGGACGAACTGCATCTCCGCCCCTGTTGAGATCAGGATGAGCCTCGGAATCGATTTGGAGCCACTGGAGAGGATATAACCTCCCCGGCACACTCCTTCGGCGGGAGCGAAGCCAGGTTTGGTACGATCGACGACGGGAGCCTCCCATTTGGAGACCACAATGGCGGTGGGCCCCTCGTTTCGTCTTAAAGCGAGCTCCCAGGCATACGGTGCCTCCGCCGGATCGCAGGGCCGGACCAGCCACAGATTAGGCATCGCTCGGAGACTTGCCAGGTGCTCGACGGCTTGATGTGTCGGCCCGTCTTCTCCCATCAGAATGGAGTCATGAGTGAAGACATAAATGACGGGGAGGCCCATGATTGCCGCAAGACGAATAGAGGGACGCATATAGTCGGAAAAGACAAGGAACGTGGAGCCGAAGGGAGTGAAACCGCCGTGCAGCGCCAAGCCGTTCAAGATACCCCCCATGGCATGCTCGCGGACGCCAAAGTGAAGGTTCGCACCGGCGAATTGACCGGGTGCAATCGAGCCGAATTCCGCCAGGCTCTGGAGAGTCGAGGGTGCCAGGTCGGCCGACCCGCCGACCAAATGAGGGACGTGCGGTGCGATTCCTTTGAGTGCAGACGCGGAGGCCGTTCGCAAAGGGATTTGGGTACCTGGTTCAAAAGCGGGATAGCATCGCTCCAGATCCTCAGGTAGCCTCCTCTCCATCATCCGATCCCAGAGACCGGCTCGTTCCGGATCTTCTTCCCTCCACGCCTGGAATTCCTGTTTCCATGCGCTGCATGCGCGTCTACCACAGTCCACAGATGAGCGGAAATATACCTGGACCTTTTCCGGGATTTCAAAAGGCCCTGCTTCCCAGCCCAGGTTTTCCCTGACTGCTTGAACCTCCTCTTCATTCAGGGGAGATCCATGAGCGGCGGCAGTGTCTTGGTACTTCGGAGACCCGTAGCCAATATGGGTTCTGGCGATAATGAGGGAAGGTTGATTGATCGCCTCTCTGGCTTCTCGGATGGCAGCGTCGATCTGCTCATGGTTGTGGCCATCAATGCATTGAACGTGCCAGCCACAGGCTTCATACTTGAGTGCCGTGTTCTCGGAATTGAAGGACAGTGATGTAGAACCCTCAATCGTGATTCCGTTGTCGTCATAGAGGAAAATCAGCTTCCCCAGATGAAGGAACCCCGCGAGGGACATCGCCTCCTGACAGACTCCCTCCATAAGGTCTCC
>CAZORO010000088.1:2588-10971 GCA_964581845.1 uncultured bacterium | reverse complement strand
TAATGCTCGACGATTTTCCGGGTGGGGGTGTTGAATCGCGCCGCAAGCATGGCCTCGGCGAGTGCCATTCCAACCGCGTTCGCTGCCCCCTGTCCTAAGGGTCCGGTTGTGGTTTCGACCCCGGGGGTGATCCCCCGCTCTGGATGCCCTGGAGTTCGTGATCCCCACTTTCGGAAAGACTTCAGGTCGTCAATGGAGAGGTCGTAACCCGCAAGATGAAGGAGCGAATAAAGCAGTGCGGAGCCATGGCCCGCTGACAAGACAAAGCGGTCACGATCGGGCCAGACCGGATCCAATGGATCGTGCTTAAGGAACCTGGTCCAGAGAACACATGCGAGATCGGCGGCGCCCATCGGCATCCCTGGATGGCCCGAATTGGCCTTACACACACAGTCGGCTGCAAGAATCCTGATGGCGTTGGCTGCTTGGTACTCACGAGAGGAAGCAATCATATCAGAAGAAAGGTTCAATACCCCCGGGAGACTGCTTCGCCCGCCATCGGCCAGCGGTGATACGCTGTCTCTGTCGCCATCAGGTTCCGCTTCGCCTCGCGCCACATCCCGATCCATTTCGAGTGATCTCGCATGACTCGATCGGGATGCTCACGATCCCGAACCAGAAACGAGAGAAAGACCGGACGGCCAGTTGGAAGATCGGGATCCTGGTAGCGCAGGTCGATGCTCCAGCGTAACCTGTCCGTGGTGTTCGGAGAAGTCCGGTGGATTGTGTGAGTGTGCATAAAGACAACCCCGCCGAAGGGGACAGGAAGCATCCTTGGTTCGATATCAGGAAGAGCTCTCGGGACAACTCGTGGACCACCTCCCGCAATCTCATGATCGAACAGTGCATACTTGTGGCTGCCCGGAAGGACCTCTAATGGGCCCCGGTCCAGTGTGACATCTACCAGTGGGATCCAAACCGTCAGTATAAAGATGCCATCCGCCTCAGGAAGCAACACCCCGCCGTCTTGATGCCACGGAGTAGAGAGTCGATCGGGAGTCGCGCTCCTGTCGGGCAGCTTCGGACGGATGTGCTGCACTGGATTGCTGAGGATACGTGGGCCAATCAGGCACTCAACCAAATCGAGAAGCTTGCCATTGTGGATGAGGGCAAAGATTGCTTCCCCATCATGGAACCAGGACTCCTCGGATTGGTTTCTAACAAGGGGGAGTGAGATATCCAATCCATCGAGAAGCTCAGGAGCCTCTTCGATCAAGACCAGTGCGCGCCGGTCGAACGGTTCTTCCTCATGTAGGTCAGGGATCCTTCCTGCATCCGCCAGCCGTCTCGCCCGCCGGTCAATGGCAGTTTCGTATTCGCGGATGACTGGTTCGAGATCTTCAGATCCCAAGGCATCCTTTACAACCAAGATCCCATCCTTCCAGAATGCTTCAATCTGCTCCTTCCTTAGGTTCCTTGACATGTTTGTGTAATAATCCTCCTCCTTCTTCTGGTTTAAATCCAATGTAATGAAGTAAAGGCCTCCCTCATGGTTGTGAGACCGGCGGGTCGAGATCCAATTTCCCTCGGGGTGTGTGGATCGCACACTCCTGGGAAGCATTCATGTTAAATACGATGACGGATGACATCGACAATCCGGCGAGAGAAAAGATGAGCAGGCTGCTCGGGGCGGATATACTTTCCGACAACAACCCAAAGAGAAAGGCCCCCACGGGAGCCAGTCCATTGACCGCCAACGACTGGAAGCTCATCGTGCGTCCTCGCTTCTCAGGTGGAGTCTGTTCCTGCAAGAGGTTGTTTGAGGTTGAGAGGGTGATCGCCAGCATAATACCAAGCATGATCAGGAGGACGCAGGAAAGAACATAAAAGCGGCTAAGAGAAAAACCAATCAGACTGCACCAAAATCCAACCGCACAGACCTCGACAATTCGGTGTTTCCCAAATCGGATTGCCATGTAAGGTATCAGGAGGCCGCCTACCAGAGCGCCGGTACTCACCGCTGCTGTCAGCAATCCCAACCCTTGCGGTCCAGCTTCCAAGATGTCTCGCGCGAAGGCCGGAAGGAAGAAGAAATAGGGAAGGCCAAACAGACTGATTGATGCGGAAAGAAGAATCAGATTGCGCGAGTCTGGGCTGCCTATGACGTGTGCAATCCCCTCATTGAAGCGGGAACGGAGATTGACCGGATCACGCTCAATATGCCTAGAGGAGAATGTGATGAAGGACAAGACTGCGATCATCACGAGGTAAGTCAATCCATTCAGCAGAAAACAGCCTGCCACGCCGATCATTGCGACAGCCGCTCCTGCGCTTGCATGGCCTGCGATCCGGGCGATGTTAAACTGGATTGAATTGAGCGCTATCGCCTGGGTGAGTTCTTCCGGCGGTACAAGGTCTGGGACGACTGCTTGGTACGCGGGCGAGTTCATCGCGACCACGATCCCTGAGAGTAACGCCAGCCAAATGATCAGCCAGGGACTGATAAGACCCAGCCAAGTCAATACCGCCAGAATCAATGCGATCAGCATCAGAGAAGTCTGAGTAGCGAGTAGAAGGCGGCGCCGGTCGATCCGATCCGCCAAGACGCCTCCAAGTAACGAGAGAATCAACGTTGGGATCAACGACGCGAAGCCAAGCAAACCGAGATAGAAAGAGGAATTAGAGAGTTCGAGGACGAGCCAACCTTGTGTAAGGTTCTGCATCCAGATGCCGACACCTGAGATGAGGTTTCCGACCCAGAACAGGGAGAACGGCCGATGCCGCAAGACCGCAAGCAAGGAGGGCGTTGTTTGGCGCGAGGTCATCGAACACCCAACAAGATGGGAGCTCCAGGCATACTCGCGGATTCAGCTTCCGCTGCTGCGAATCCACGCACGAATTCCAACGCCCGCTCGCAAAGCTGCCGTCGCCGTTCAAGCCGGTTTCTCACAGTGGCCGGAAGGGGCGGTAGCAAATCAAAGGTAATTCGTACGGGCGTGAACTCATCACGACCGGCTTGTGTGAGGTAGTGGATTATCGAACCCATTGCAGTCTCTCGGGGCAGATCCAAAGGCGGACGCCCGAGGGCTATCCTGCAGGCGTTTACGCCTGCAATCCAGCCTGTAGCGATCGACTCGACGTATCCCTCGACGCCAGCTAACTGCCCCGCCAGAAAGATGTTTGGTGAAGCATGGAGACTCAGGCTCTTGTCGAGCAGGACCGGAGCGTGGACATAGGTGTTACGGTGCATCTGGCCGAAGCGAATGAATTCCGCATTCTCCAATCCGGGTATCAGGCGGAAGACCCGTAGCTGTTCTCCGAATTTTAATTGATTCTGGAAACCAACGAGATTGAAACTGTCGCTCCTCAGGCTCTCCATCCGCAATTGGACGACCGCGTAAGGCTGTCGGCCCGTACGCGGATCCCGCAAGCCCGTAGGCTTGAGAGGCCCATAACGTAGCGTATCGACGCCATTGCGCGCGAGCTTCTCGATAGGCGGACAACCGAGAAAGGCCATGTGGTCGAAATCGTGCTGAAACACCCCCTCTGCACCGATCAGAGCTTCGCGGAACCGCAGATACTCGTCTCGTATTAGTGGAGTGTTGAGGAAATCAGCCCCCCCTTTTTCATATCGAGAGGCCATGAACATCCGGTCGCGATTTATTGTTTCGGCGTCTACGACCGGACTGATCGCATCATAAAAAAAGAGGTTCTCTTCACCGGTTAGCCGCTGGATGAACGACGCCAGGGAGTCGCTGGTGAGCGGACCAGTGGCCAGAATTGAGATCCCCTGGTCGGGGGTGCAATCAACCTCCTCTCGAAGCAGCTGGATTCGCGGGTGACGATCCAGAAGCTCCGTGATCCACCCCGAGAACTGTTCGCGGTCGACTGTCAGAGACGTCCCTCCAGGGATACATGTCTCGTCCGCCACCCTGATCAAGTCGGCCCCGAGTAACCGTAATTCTTCTTTCAGAAGCCCAGGGGCCGAACGAGGATCATTAGATCTCAATGAATTGCTGCAGACCAGTTCGGCCGCCTGGTCCGTATGGTGCGCGGGTGTCTGAACGAAAGGGCGCATTTCGTGCAGAAGCACTTTCAGCCCATGATTCGCGATGGTCAAAGCGGCCTGCGAGCCCGCCAAGCCAGCTCCGACGACGTGTATCTCAGAAGTGTTCAAATTCATATTTCGCATCTTCCTCGTAGGGAGCCTGGTTTTGTTTGTTTGGGCTGATCTCGATCTCCTATCCCCTCTTCTTCTTAGCCAGAAGATCAGCAAATCCTTCTGGTGAGAATTCCGAACACCTACAGAAGTAGATGAGATCGCGTTCCCGCAGGTCGAGATTTCTCACCCTTTCTGGGATTTCGCGAATTAGCTGAAAGGGGATCTGAATGACGCCATGAATATCGGCCAGCAGTAGATCTCCATGATGGATCAGCAATCCTCCCACGATGACGGGAACACCACAGTCTACCATATTCACAACATCATGCGCGACTTGCACGCCACTGGCCCATGTCGCGAATCCTAAAGCCTCCATTTCCGTCAGATCGCGAACAGCGCTGTTTGTAATCCCGCCGACGCAGCCCAGCGCCCGGTGCACATTGGCGTTGACCTCTCCGAAAAAGCCTCCCAGGTCCGGCCGATCGGTAAGATCCTGGATGACGGCAATTCGTGGGGCAAATGTTGCAGACTGTATGTACCGGTAGTACTCCAGTCTGGTCACAGGCGGGTGAGAGCGCGGATCGAACGACGCAGCAATAGTCCTGGCCGTGACCGCGAATCCAATGATGGGTGGTAAGTTTGGCGCAATCGCGTGGATACTTGGCCCTGAGAATCCTGTGGTTGGAGGTCTTATCCCGAACGATTCGATGGCATTTGCCACAGAGGGAGTGGGGATTGCCCTGAGCACATCAATCTCTTCCGTGGATAATGAACTTTCTTTGTTCTGTTTCATCTCTATGGGGTTCGTATATGCACTATGCAATCTCCTCTTCCCTGGAAACAGACAAATCCCCGCGTCTTGGGATCTACAAGGCACAATGCCATTCGGGATGAGGGTGAAAGATTTCTTCAATTCTTCTCGGAGATGCCAATTCCCTCCTTACGCAAAAGTGCCTGGACCTTGCGAATGTTAACATCCTTTACAGGCACGCCGTCCGACGTCGCCACAGCCGCCGCAGTTCCCGCAGCCTGCCCCATGATGATTGCCAGATTGTGGGTTCGAAAACGAATTGCTCCGACTGAGGATTTTCCGACGGCAAGAAGGTTATTGATCTCTTTCGGAAGCATGGCACGATAGGGAACTTCGTAATTTCCGGCTTTCTCGCCGCGTTGAAGAACACAGATCGCATCATCGTTCTGAACATCCTTCTGGATCTCATCGGAGGTTGGCTTTTCCATCTCCCCTTCAATGGAACGTCCTGCCCGGTTCATCGTCATGTCCGCGATACGCAAGACGTGAGCTTTCTCGAAGCCTGGGATGTACTTGTTGAGAAAAGCGACATAGTCAAAGATCAGCTTCTTTGACTTGATGTGAGCATCGGAGACTTCCTCAATGTTGGTTGGATCGACTCCGACGATGTAGGTCCGCGGACGTGAAACACCTCCGAAAAGCGCGAACTTCTCTGTTTTAAGACCTTCGACAATCGATACCTTTCCTTTTTTTCCCACTGGGTAATAAAGAGCGATCTCGCCGTTGTCAACAGCCTTTTGCAAGAACTCACCATACAGGCCCGAATTTCGCGACCACCAATCATCCCAGGGAAAATCATTCATTCCCTGCCCACCACCATCAGAACTGAAATAGGTGATTGGTTCTCCCAGCTTCTCTTCAATCCATCTGCGCAATTCAGGACTGCCTTCTGCAGGACGGGTCTTACTCCACTCGGTGAACCGGTCTACATCCACTCCCCCGATCCAACATGCCAATCCCATAAAAGCTTCTTCTTGCTTAACCGGAGCGCCAGAATTCGACGCTACAGTGGCAAGGCCGGTGCAGTCGATGAATACCTTCCCACGGATCGCACCACGACCGAATGGTGTATCAATAATGACGGCCTTAATGAGCCCATCTTCGACGATTGAACTCTCGTAGGTCGAGAAATATAAGATTCTCGCACCGGCCTCGGTCACTAGTGATTCAAAAGCCTGGGGCATGTCCTCCGGATTTGTGACCAGCAAGTGGCCGATTTTAAGGACCGTCTCTACATCCGGATAACCGTCCGCTTTGAGATCAACCATCTTTTTAGTAATATCAAACAGCACACCTTCCTTTAAAGATGGACGCCAGCCGTCAATGCCCAGGACATTGCCCATCCCGGTCCCACGCAACCAACCTCCAAGGTAACCAGTTCGCTCAATGACAATTGTCTTTGCGCCAGCGCGTGCAGCACCGACTGCAGCACCCACACCTGACAAACCCCCACCGATGACGACCACATCACCCTCATCGAGAACCGGGGTTTGACGGGCTGCTTCCTGGACAAAGTCAGCTGCAAACACAGGTCCAGCTGTGATTGCGAATACGAATACACATACGGTGATGAACCAAGCGTTCTTCATTTCTCAACTCCTCCAATGCATTAAGTGTGTCTCAGCTGGGGGTGTTACATACCATCTACGCGATGTGAGAAACAATCACGAGCAAGTTAATGCCCAGAAAACCAGATAAGAGTATCCCTCAATTCTCCTCCCGAAGGGTCTATGTTACTGGCCAATAAGGAATCGGTATGCAAATGGGATCCCACCCGTCAAGCGATACATGTCTCCTTCACTGTAGGTTCCATTGGTGGGGCTATAAACTCTATATACAGTTCCAATGGCCCCTCCTAAAGGATGCGGATAAAGCTGGATCGAACCTCCACTGTCCCTGTCGTCCGGCCCCTTACTTAGAACCATCAACGAATCACAGATGGCTGGAAACCGTTCACTCTGGGAGGTGCAGCCTTTGTCCACACGAGGACGGCAGCCATCAAGTGGAAACTTTGGACGGTTAATTGCAACATTGCCAGAGCCGATCCGGTACATCTGAATTGTCTTCGTGCCTTGGTTGGTGTATTTGCCGAATGGATCGAGCGGGACCTCTTTGAGATAACGTATTGGCGTAGTAAGCGAGTTGCCTATGTCATCTCCTGGATCGATGATGTCCTGTGTAAAAGTTCTGTGGTCAAGGAAATGTGCATCCTCAGCCTGGGTAAGAGTCACCATTTCAGCATAGGCATGAACCACTTGGCTCCTCATGCGGGCTTCGATCATGTTGGGGAGCGCAATGGCGATAAGAATGAGAATGACGGCAATAACAATTAGGAGTTCGATGAGGGTGAATCCCTGATGGGTTAGCCCCTCCCCTCCGGCCGGTGGGAAACTCCTGCGGCTGGGAGAAGAGGGGCTAAGCATCACGAGTAGTGGTCTCTCCATGGAAACTTTACGAAACAGTCGTTGCTGCTCAATACTGCGCCCAGTCCTTTACGGGTGTCGGGCAGACACCACCCACCGTCTCGGCGGCTCCATTCAGGTTCGATCCATCGGATGCCATTCCGCAGTACACCTCGCTGCCGACATCAAATAAGGTATTCGTTGTACTGTCCCATTTTCTAATGCCATTAATCTCGACCGCGATATCATTTATGCTTATTGCTGTGAAGTTAGGATCATCCATAAGTGGACCCGTGCCACCATACATCGCCGCGATCGCATCATTAATTTGCGAGGATTGACCCCCTCGTGGTCCGGGGCCAACAAGAGCGCAATTATTGAGAGTGAAACTGCCGAATGGCGGATTAGGCCCAGGAGGATCATCGCCAGGTGCCGGGAATACAGCAAGAAGCTCATCAGACTGGAAGAAGATAGAGTCTTCAATAGTAACTGCATCCGGTTGGCCCTGGTCAGCATCCCCGAAACCGATGTGACGGTTGGCATTTGGAGCCAACGCAACTGAGGTACAGCGGCGTAAAGTCAGATCACCTCCTGTAAGAGGTACTGAGAAGCGCATAACCATCTCACCCGCGTTAGCGCTTTGAAACAGGGAGTCCTCGATAAGGAAGTCTGGACCTGTCGAATTTCCAGAACCTACCCATTTGAAAACCTCATCTCGTGGCTCAATAACAGCGGAATTGCGGATTGTTACTGTAATTTTTCCTTTACTATTTCTGATCTGAAGCCCTATCGGTATATAACGTAAGCTAAGGGAATTTTCAATTAAGAACGTGGACCCGTCGGTGAGGTCGCCTGTAATGTTGATTGGGCCATCGTAACCAGAGGCTCCACCGGTGAAAACGCAATTTTTGATGGTCCCTGACACGACCGCGCTCGAGGTAGACACCGCAATAGCGCCTCGCATTCCTCCATCATCAAAGGGAGTATTGACGTAATCGGTACGCGGTTGATCCGATCCATTGTTAGCGGTGAAGATGCAGTCTTCGATCGTGAAAGCGACTGGAACAC
>CAZORO010000088.1:0-2578 GCA_964581845.1 uncultured bacterium | reverse complement strand
GAACGAAGCGAACAAGGTTAGCATCATTCGCTACGAGTGCTTCACCGATGATTGATAGGCCCCGGAAATTGACAGTTCCGCCGAGGATCACACTAAATGCACTACCTATAGTAGATCCACAGCGGACGACAGGACTCGCCCCGGCTGAGGCACGAATCGTCAGAACACCTGTTGGGGAGGTATCAGGAATAGCAATTTGACTGTTTATTACATGGATTCCATCCGCCAGGTCAATGAAATCAGCACCAACATCCGCTCCCCATGCTCCAAGGCCTGTGATTGCATCGACAACGGAATCGAAGTCTCCTCCCGGACCGGGATCCACAACAACTGTCGCAGCTAATGTTGGAACCGTACCGAAAACAGCTACCAATAGTATTGGAAACAGGCGAAGACGTGTTTCAATGAATTTGTTTTTCATTTTACACCTCATCAATATGGTACGACTCCCGCAAGCGGGAGGTGTGAACGACTTGTCAGTTTCCGATCAGATGTTTGTAGGACTGAGGAACAAAACCGGTGAGACGGTACATGTCTCCCTCGCTGTAAGTCCCATTTGTCGGGCTGTAAGGAAGGTAGATCCCTCCCCCATTGACTGGATGTGGAAAAAATGGGATCGGTCCACCACTGTCCCTGTCATCGGGGCCTTTGCTGAGTACCATCATTGAATCAGCAATAAAAGGATGGCGTTCGCTCTGTTGGGTACACCTTCGATCTGCTAGTGGACTGCAATTAGCTTCAGCTTTAACGCCTGGTACCCCTCGATGGACTTTTGAGTTGCCTGTTCCAATCCGGTAATGTGGAATAGTGTAAGTTTGGTTGGTGAATTTTTGAAAAGGGTCCAGTGGATAGGCGGTGATATATCGAATCGGTGTTGTCAGGGAGTTGCCATTGGAATCGCCATAATGCATAAAATCATCAGTAAAAGTACCGTGGTCCAGGTAAAAGACATCTTCGGCTTCGGTGATCGCCTTCATCTCCCCGTAGGCGTGAACCACCTGACTCCGCATGCGGGCCTCAATAAAATTGGGTAAAGCAATGGAAATGAGAATCAGGATAATGGCGATGACGATGAGTAGCTCGATCAAAGTGAAAGCCTGGTAACCGCGCGTAATTCGAGACATCGAGAGTACCTCCCCAAAGGCTTCCCTGATACTCAATCGGAGATGGCCTTCCTCCCTCGCTCTCTCAGGGAAGCGGGACCTGCGTATCCACTACCATGTGTATGATACACATCTATCTTCTTTATGTTAATGTCGCTCAGAATGGATGTCAAGTTTTTTTGCAGGACCAGCGGTTCCGTAAGTTGGGGTGAAAAAGATCTGGTGGTGGCCAAGCGAAAGGGACTCGGGTGGGAGAAGGAATGGACAAGTAAAAGGGGCCCACCGTAAGGGCCTCCCCAGGAGGTATGAGATGACCGATTTTAGGTTGATTCAGACTGGATGTGGGGAAGGGGAAGATGCTTACGGTGGAGGAGTATGGACGGATACGGCGGGCTTACCGAGGTAGGATGAGTATCCGGGGATAGCCCGGGCCTACCGTCATTCAAGACGCAAGATTCGGGAAGTGCTGAGAGAGGTGAACCCGCGGGGATACACGCGCAGGCGCCCAGCGGTGTGTCCGGTTGGGGATATGCTACGGGAGCGTGTGCGGGGGATTCTGAAGGAGGACGAGGGGACACCGCGAAAACAGCGTCACACGGCGCGTCAGATCTATTGGCGGCTATGGGAGGAGGGGTATGCGGGATCGGAGCGGACGATACGGCGGGTGGTAGCGGAGCAACGCCGAGGGGGCCGGGAATTGTACCTGCTGCAGGTTCAGGATCCGGGGTTGTGGGTCGAGGCGGATTTTGGGGAGGCGGAAGTTGATTTTCATTGGGCATGAAGAGGAGTTTGTAAAGGTTGGAGACATACTCGCGGGCATGATGAAGGTCCAGGATCTGAGTGGGAGTGGCATGGAAAAATTTCGGGAATCAAATCCTGTCACACCCTCTTGGTACTCTCCTTAATGCAACCTCCTCAGGGAAACTTCATTCAGTTCTTCCTGAGGACACGCTAGGCGAGTGTTCCCGGAAACTATCGGGGAAACCATCACAATAACCACCTGATCTCATTGAAAAAATGGGGTGGTGAGGAGGACAAAGATGCATGATAGTTACACCCACATTGCTGTGATCCTGGATCGAACGGGATCAATGGAGTCAATCCGTGACGACACGATTGGTGGTTTCAATGCTTTCCTGGCTCAACAGAAAGCGGAACCGGGACTGGCGACCCTGACCATGGTGCAGTTTGACACCCAGGAACCCTACGAGGTCGTTCACCGATTCATCCTGTTGGGGGCGGTTCCTGACCTAACCAGACGCTCCTATGTTCCACGAGCGAGCACCCCCCTGCTGGATGCCATGGGTCGAGGAATTATCGATCTGGAGAAGAACATTGCCGATATGAAGGAAGACCAGCGGCCATCTCAGGTGGTGTTTGTGGTCATTACCGACGGGCAAGAGAATTCCAGCCGTGAGTTCCGTGAGGAGCGCACCCTCAAGCGCTTCCACAAGCAGTTGGAACGGTTGGATCTG
>CAZORO010000087.1:0-13500 GCA_964581845.1 uncultured bacterium | reverse complement strand
TGCGATCATCAAGAATGGACATCCGGTAGACACGGTTGACCTGAAACGCCGTGTCAAACTCTACCAAGACCACCAGCGCGACGGCTATGGCGCCATCATCGTACAGGCCAATATCGAGGATACACGCCTTGGTGTGCAAGAATACGCCATCCAAAAGCTCGGTGTGCAGTGTGTCGAGCTGAAATGGGGGCAAGGCGCCAAAGATATTGGTGGCGAGGTTAAAATCAAAGACCTCAAGACAGCACAAATGCTCCAACAGCGTGGCTATCTCGTTCTTCCAGATCCGGCCGATCCAGTAACTATCCATGCATACGCGCAAGGTTCGTTCAAGGAATTTGAACGGCATTCCCGCGTGGGTATGGTTTCCGAGGAGTCTTTTGCTCAACGCGTGGAACAACTTCGCAAGGCAGGAGCAAAATATGTGTTTCTCAAAACAGGGGCCTACCGCCCAGTGGATCTCGCCAGGGCTGTCGTTTTTTCATCCCGTTATGGGATCGACTTACTCACTGTTGATGGTGCTGGCGGTGGCACAGGCATGAGCCCCTGGCACATGATGAATGAGTGGGGAATTCCGCCGGTATACCTGCACTCACTCCTTTATCAATATGCCAAACGACTGGCTGATAGGGGCGAGTACTTGCCAGCACTGGCTGTGGGTGGGGGATTTTCCTTCGAAGATCAGATCTTCAAGGGACTGGCTCTTGGTGCACCCTTCGTGAAGCTCATCGGGATGGCGCGTGCTCCCATTGCCGCCGCCATGGTCGGAAAAACCATCGGACGCACAATTGATGAGCAGCAAGTCCCCGTGTACATCGAACGTTTCGGAACCTCCAAGGACGAAATTTTCGTGACCTCAAGCAAACTGCGGGAGGAACTGGGAGATGATTTATTTGATAGAATACCGACTGGCGCTCTAGGGCTTTATACTTATTACGAGCGCCTGGATCAGGGCTTACGCCAGCTTATGGCAGGTAGCAGGAAATTCGCTTTGCAGTATCTCTCAAGAGATGACATCGCCGCCTTAACCCGGGAGGCAGCCGAGGTCAGTGGAATTAAATACGTCATGGATTTGGATCAAACGGAGATCGAACAACTCCTCTCCTGATAATCCGATAGTTTTCAAATAAGTATGAGGAAGAAGAGCGACAACACGGATAAGACACAGAAAGGCTAGCACCACCGGGCAGAGTGGAAAAAAAGAACATGACCTAATCCATTTCGCACACGATGCCGGCTAGCGCCAGCAGCGGGATCCCATCATGCTCGAGCTGGCCTTGAAATGGCCTGCCCAAAGGAAAGATTTCCAGCCTCTCCCATGGACATGCCGCTCTTCCCCAACTCTCGAGGATCCTCTCTCCCGTTCAGGTGTCCGAAAAGCATCCACATCCAATGGGAATGATCCTGGATTCTGACTCTCGATAGAGTCCCTTGACCCGTCCCTCTTATAGTGGCACAGGGGAAAGAACAAGCCCACAAGAAACGCACGATATGGGGGTGGTATATTGGCTGATCTTGCGGGGGAGGCCGGGAGCGGGTATATTCGCATCAGGATAGGGCGATTAGCTCAGCTGGTTAGAGCACCAGTATCACAAACTGGGGGTCGCAGGTTCAAGTCCCGCATCGCCCACCATCCCAAACCCCCGATTTCATTGGGCTTTCAGAAGATTTCCTTCTTTATCGTCAAACCCCTTTCCAGCCTGATTTCGGCCTGATTCCACCCCCGTTTTTAGCAAAATCCTGGCACTGGGCTTATCACGGTAGTGGGCCTGTGGATTGGTAGTGATACACGGGATAGGTGATCTGTCGCCACTCTTGCACTATATGGCGGAAGATCTCGATGGTTATGATCAGTGTTGTGTTACTCGAGCTACCTGGATCATGAAGGTCCGGGGGGCAGTCCAGTGGTAATGAATCCAAACCGGTGATTCCCCACAGGGTAGTTACTTCAAAGATGCTGGCTCTCCCAGACTTCTTTTTCCGGGAGAGGGAGTTGTTGAAGGTTGGCCATAGCGTTTGGTAGAGTTTTTCACAGTTTTCCAATCGCTTTTTATATTCCTCAATGAGATAAGGAGTTGATTTCCCTCCCTTATGCGGCTCTGGACATTACAAAAGCCCGAGGTTTGGCTCAATCTCCAAAGGAATGAGTTTTGGCACGCAAAAAAGCTTTTCGTTGAATCGTATCAACTTGATGCGTATCAATGGATGGCATGCCAGATGCGGACTCGATTGGGTGAGCCGGTAGAACATGACCAGATGCCAGTCTGGGCCTGGTATCAATGAGGCGGCGCTCGTCGAAGGCGGCCTGATCTCCGTTGCGGAGGGCACTTTCCACGTGGTATACCTGAGGTCCGGATTGAGGTGGAGGTCAGTGAAAACCGGGTATTGCTGTCAGATTTCATTTTGTGGTATTACGTTCTCAATTACTGGTATCTCCCTCGATCTCTTCGCGATGAAAGAGAATTTGAAAGGAAACTGAGTGCGGCCGGAATGTGTTACTTCAAGACACAGCCACTCCCAGATAAGGTCTGGCATGAAAAGATCGTGGAGAGCTGGGAACGCATCCTTGATTTATCATGGACAAATCGTAGATATACCTCGAAACGATCAGAGAAATCGATCCAAGGTGTTCTGTGGGAATTGCGCCTTGAGGATGTATGTGCTGTCAATTCTTTTGTTGCGCGTTGATTGTTGTATATACCAGCGCCTGACTAGGAGGATTATAACAAGAATGTGACACCTCCCTTAATTTTTAGGTTTGTGTGATCGGAGAACACAGGGAGTGGTGTGAGGAGGATTGCTGAGGTGTTCCTACTCCGTGTGTGTGGTATATGGATTACTGAGTCTGTTCAACGCCTCTTCTTTCAGGCCATAACAGGGATAGACCAGGAATTGCCGGAAAGGATATTCACCATATAACGCATCGATGGTATATGGATCTCCCACAAACTGAAACTCAGCCCGTAATTGTTCCAGTTCCCGGTCACGCCGGGAAGCGCTTTTTTGTGTATTGAACACATACAAGGCATTAGCCCCTGGTTTGGCATACCGCGAGGACCAAAGAATGTATCCTCGCCGATCGCCATAAGAGGGGACAAAAGATCGGTCCGGAAAGCCCGCATAAAATGCTGCTATAGCCGCGCGGTCAAATCTGTCTGACTCGATCAAGTCAAATCCACCGGCCTCTTTCTCCTCGATCTTGGATTTCAGAAATGCTCCGAGTTGGTTGAATCCATAAAGGTGTGCAGCCCAATCAGTGATCGAGTGCTTGGCGGTTTTCTCTTTGATGACTGAAGGAACCCATGAATCTGGTAAGGTTAGGCTGATTGGATAAGGAAATATGAGTAATAGATAAGTTAACAGGGTTATCATGGACACAGACGCGTAGAAAACTGTCCGGCACCAAATAGACCATCTTTCCAGGCCGGCAGCCATGATGGGTAATAATCCAATAAATACTGGAGCGGTCCAGTGAATTTTGATGGACTTGCCCAAACTGACCAAGATAAAGAGGGTGAACAACGGTGCCGAAGACCAGAATCCCAGGGCCTCATTCCGGTCCTCGCCAAAGATGCATCGTCTAGAGGCCTGTGCACCTGTCACTAGCAGATACCCATAAACCCAAGGAGACAGAAGTAGAAGCGGGGCAAAGAGGATGCCTATGAGATGGACGGGTTTGAATTCACTACTCGATGTGTGTCCAAATAGTTGGAATTTGTATGTGATCCAATCATGCTGGGAGTTCCACCAGAAATTGGGCATATAGCAAACAAGCGCCAGCCCTACCGCGAGATAGGGCCATGGAGTAGCCAAATATTTTCGATCCCTGTTGAAAAACACCATATGTAGAATTAAAGATCCCACCAATGGAACAGCGTGAAACTTGCTCAATAAAGCGCCACCGGCCATAAGGCCAAACAGCAGCCACCAAGTTGGCTTGCCAGTTGCCAGGGAACGTTCAAAACAGAAGAGTGCCGCACACCAAAAGAACAATAACGGCGTATCGGGCTGATTTTGGATAGCCAAGACCGAATAGATGGGAATCAGATTGAATAATAGCGCGGTACGAATCCCAGCACGTCTCGAACCAAACTGGTTACGAGCATACCCATACAAAAGAAGTGAACAAAAAAAATGACCGGCAACAGAATGGGCACGTGCGGACAAAGAGGATGGTGGACCCCAGAAATCAAAGAGATAGATGAAGAAGCCCAGGACGGGTGGATGATCGAAATAACCAAGATCGAGATATTGGCTATACATCCAATAGTAACACTCGGTTTCAAAAAGTGGGTGATTCGCCGCCACAACGAGACGAAAAAGCGAAGCGGCGGCCAGAAAGAAGAACCATATCCAGGGATTATCCCGGAGACGAAGCCGTACTGTGTCTTGCATGAATGGGTGGTTGATCCCCTATAGGTGAATCTCTAAAGACCTGTTTTTCAATGGTGTACGGAGAAAGCGTCCATAAAATGATTGGAATGCACTCCCGGAGGATTTCCACTGGGATTTTCCCAAATGGAACTGTACTACTCCATCTTCTTGGGTTTGAATCACCATCGTCGCTGAACTTCAGGCAGACGTCAAGAACCGGCCAAACCTTGCCCATATCACGGAATACAAAGGAGTGGTGCGTAATAACAATGTCCGCTCGCTGGCCATTGTGCAGCGATTCATGTGGGGGCTAAAGAACCTATAGTGCTTCGTTGATTTGGTTGTGCAACGTTTCAGACCTCATCCTCCCACACCCCTTCACCCATAGGGAGAAGGGGGAGCCACAAGTCCCCTCGCCTCCGCGGGAGAGGGGATTTTGGGGTGAGGTTTCTGTTGCTACATCACTCCAGCAAGGCACTAGTGGGATGCAGAATTGGGTCCTACACCGGGATGTGTGAGCAGGTGCGTGAGAGGGCTTATGGCCTCATGTGCGAACATGCGGGTAATTGAGGACGAATATCATCATCGGGATGCGTTATGATGCCTCGGAGGTGGTAAGCGCAGGCTCTGCCACGAAAGTCTTGTGTTAAGGCGCCGCGGTGGTGATGGTTCCAAAGAATCAATAACTGAAGCCTGTTTTCGATGAACCGGCTCAGGAAGGGCTGGACGGTCTTTAACGATCTTGCCTCTGCCCCCCACCTCGACTCCTCCTCTTCACGATGCAAGGATTCCCATCATGACCACCCACGTAACCCGTTTTATCTGTTTATCCCTGCTGCTCCTCCTGTTCCAGCCGGCTTACGGAGACCCAGCCCTGGTCATTCCTGTTCTAGAGAACTCGCGAGCACGGATTGTTTTTAAACCCGATAGTGGTGCGCTGGCGGAGGTTACTGACCAGGTAAAAAGCGGAAACTTGCTGGTGGAGGGTTCCACCTCGGAACTGTGGGCCATCTCCTTGATGGATGGGAAGGTTCTCACCCCCAGTCTAGCGGCTCAAACCAGTTATCAAATGGACGGGAACCGCCTCGAACTGACATGGAAAGGACTGAATCGAGCGGAGGCTCCAGATCTGGAGGTTTTTGCGCAGGTTCAACTGGCCACGAACGAGGGGGTAGCTCGTTGGAGGATTCGTGTGACCGGACTGGGCTTTTTGGCGTTGCGTGAGGTGCATTTCCCGCGTCTAGCTCACTTGCGAACTCTCTCGGGTGAGTCGTTGGCGGTGCCAGTTTGGATGGGTGAGAAGACCGACCGGGCACGGGAACTATTGAATCCAGAGGGTGGTGCTCCAGGACGTTGGGAATGGGAGTATCCAGGGACTCTCTCGATGCAGTGCCTGGCCTTTTACGGACAGGGTGGTCTGGGGGTGCTCCTCTCCACCAATGACACAGGTGCATTGCGGAAACAATTTGCGGTCTATGGAGATGGCAATCAAGGTTTGGGGCTTGAGGTGGTGCACCTTCCCACCGGGACCGAGACTGGGAGTGGGTGTTTCGAGACCACCTATAATGTGGAGACACGCCTGTTCCATGGGGATTGGTTCACCGCCGCGGAATTCTACAGGGCCTGGGGCAGCCAGCAGGAATGGGTGCGTGAGAGCAGGCGTCAGCGTGGGGTAGTTCCGTTGTGGGTGACTGACACTGGTTTGTGGGTATGGAACCGGGGAGAGTCCCCTGGGGTTGTTGGCCCAGCGCTGGAGCTCCAGGAAAAGACGGGAATTCCAGTCAGTGTATTCTGGCACTGGTGGCATGGGTGCCCTTACGATGCGGGCTTTCCGGAATACCTGCCGCCGCGTGAGGGAGCGGAATCCTTCAAAAGAGCGCTGGTTCAGGCGCAATCGAAAGGGATCCATGCTCTGGTCTACATGAACCAGCGTCTCTGGGGGATGCATGCCAAGAGCTGGAAAGAGGAGGGAGCTGAACGCTTCGCGGTGAAAGATACAGATGGTAAGGTGGTTCCCGAGGTTTACAACACCTTCATGAAGGTTCCCTGTGCCTCGATGTGCATGGGAACCGGCTTCTGGCGCAACAAGTATGCGGGCATTGCCACCGAAGCGGTCCGTACACTCGGAGTGGATGGCATCTACATGGACCAGGCTTGTTCGAGCTTAGCCTGTTACGACCCCACTCATGGCCACCCTCTCGGAGGTGGCTCCTGGTGGATGCAGGGGTTTAAAAAAATGGAGGAGGACATCCGCAAACGGTGCCAGTCCGCCAAACAAGTAGCTCTGGCGGGCGAGGGGTGCGGAGAGGCTTGGCTTCCGCATCTCGATGTGATGCTGAGTCTACAAGTCAGCATGGAGCGTTATGCCGCGCCGGGGAAGTGGGAGCCGATCCCCTTTTTCCAGGCGGTCTATCATGATTGCGCCATTCAATATGGCAACTACTCCTCGCTGACCCGTCCCCCCTATGATGACCTCTGGCCAGCGGAATATGCCCCCAAGGTCCCGCTTGAACTGCTCGACCGCAAGTTTTCCACCCAGTTCCGTTTGGAGCAAGCGCGCGCCTTTGTATGGGGGCAGCAACCCTCCATCGCCAACTTTATGCCGGAGCATCTGGAGTCACGTAAAGAGGAGATGGACTATGTGCTCCGGATCGCCCGGCTGCGTTTGAAGACGCTGAAGTTTTTGCGCGATGGGATTCTCCTCCACCCGCCTGAGATCCACTGTGGTAGATCTGGGATCCCCATGTCACGCCTCTCCATCTATGCTGGCCAGCAGGATGCGGTTAAGGAGTTTACCAAAGAGGTTCCCAATGTCCTCGCAAGCGCCTGGAAAGCCCTGGATGGGAGTGTTGCGGTGGTCTTGGCCAACATCACCGATTCCACCCAAACGGTCCATCTTGACCTGGACCGTTCCGCTTATCCTTTACCCGTAGCTGGCACTCTCTTCATAATCTCTGAAGAGAACAGGGAAGTGGTGGGGAAGATTTCTCCTGGGACAATGATCATGGATGTTTCTTTGCCCCCGGAGGATCTCCGTGTTTATGAGTTCGCGGGTTCGTAGTAGCTCCCCTTTTCCTCATCCTGATTTTTCCCCTCTATTCCTTCATCTCAGCCACGACCATGCTGTGTATGGCCAGTTCTTTAACCGTCACCAAGAGACCGTTTTCGGTCTTGTTGGTGGGCAGATCGATTCCATCCGGTTCCAGATGGATCCTTGCAAGATTGGTATCGGTGAAATTGACCTTGAGGTTGTGGACCGGAACCACTTCCTCTCTGAGAGGCACATCCTCATTGGGAAGAGCATGGTTAGCGTTGGAGATGGCTCCATTGAAAAGGTGTACGATGAGCCGTGATCCAGTATCGTTGCTCTGTCTATAGAATCCACACTGGACAGACATCGGGGCCTCCACTGAGACTGATGGCTCCACTCCAGCCGCCCAACGCATGGCCCCCGCCAGGATCAAGCGCTGATAGGGGTAGGGGTAGAGGTAATAGGCTGAATCAAATCCCGCTGGCAGGTAAACCACCCGTCCTTTCCCGTAGCTGTGAGTAAAAATCGCGGGGAAAGATTGCGCTTCCTGCTCCTCACGGGTAGTCAGTGTTCCGGGTGTTTCGACCCCCTCCCCCCGGGGCTCCGCCACAATTGCTTGCCCCTTGAATGTGACCGGCGCATCGGCGAGATAGAGCTCGATGCGTGGATCCGCGAGAACTGGATGTGTTGTCCTCTTGAAGTCAAACAGGTTCTTCCTCTTGCCCCAATAATCCGCATCGATGCCCTTCTCGAAGTTGGCGTCGATGACTTCCGGCTTGGACTCGCCCTGTTTGGGGACACCCTTGAAATCCGCGCCGAATAGATCCGCCAAGCCGAAGCCGGGACGTAGGTTTCCCAACTCATCACACCGTGAAGCATCCACGCTCGCGACCAGCCCGCCGCCATTCTGTACGAATGCCTCGATGACTTTAATCTGCTCCGCGCTCAGACAGGCCGTGTTGGGTAACAACAAGACCTTGTAGTCCTTCAGTTCCGCCTCGGTGATCTGCCAATCGGTGAAGACGGTGACAGGGAGGTGTTCTTCAAGAGCAGTCCGGTACATCCCCAAGACATTTGAGAGATACCTGGTTTCGACCTGATCTGGAGATTGCCCATAGAAGATGCGTGTCTGGTCGCTCATCACCAGCGCCGCCCAGGGATAGGGTTCTTTATGGGTGAGCCAGGGAGAACGGCGTGTGATCTCTTTGAAAGACTCCTTGGAGGCGTCCCACAGATGGTGTCCCCACCCCATGGAAAGGCTTGAGAAGGAGCCATGGGTGTTCACCTGCATGGCCCGGCAGAGCATCTCAAGCGGCGGGATGCTATCCACACCATAAGGATTCCCATGCGACATCATGTAAGGCTCGCTGTAAGCCACCCGGTGATTGGCCACCGCCCAGATGTAAGCGCTGGCAAAGGCGGGCACCACGCTCAGGCCACGGTTAGTCTCATCCAGCCAGTACTCCTGCGCGGGGGCATCGAAGAGCAGGTTCATGCGTGAGGACATGGAACGGGGAATCTCTTTGAAATGCCCGAAGCGGCCCGCATTGGTGGTCCAGGTTACAATGGCGGTGTGTGGATTGATCCCCTTCAACCGTGTCTGCATCCGTTCCACGAAAGCTTCCATACGGCGGTCCATGAAGAGCTGATAACGGCGGAAGAGGGGGTTGTTCATATCTACCGGGGGCGGTTCCAACCCGGTTTCCTTCTTCCAAGCTTCGACACAGTGCTGGCAATAACAGGCATTGCGGTGGTGAATGCCATCAAAGCCGAATCCATCCACCTCCGGGAATTCGGTGAGGACCTCGGCCAGGATTTCGATCAAGTAATCCCCCCATGGCCCCATCTGGCAGAGCCAACCCCCCTCCGGGTGGATCTTGGGATCCAGGCCGGGAATGGGTGCGCCGGGTGAGTCGACACTCCGCCAATCCGGATGCTCCGCATACATCGTTCCATTGAAACAGGGAGGGGCGGTACCGATGATGCGTAGTCTCGCTTTGTCGATTCTCGCCACCTTCTCCTTGATCATCGTGGGTGAAAGACCCGGCTCCATGGGCAACAACTTGCTGGGATACAGCGCATAACGTGTCCCCACAAAGCCCATTTCCATCATCTGGACACCGCATTCCGCGGCCTCCTCCGGGCTGTCGGTGTAGGAATAACGGGAGATATCCCATAGCCATTCTGGAAGTTGAACCTCCTGGAAGGGCTTGGTATCGAAGGATGTTTTTAGAATCGTCTTTCCCCAAGTCTCTGGCTTCTCCGCCCATGCTGGGTGAGTGACAAGAGGAAGGATCAGAAGGAAACCTAGACAGACGAGAGTACGGTAATTCAATCGGATCATAGTCAATGCCTTTCACAAAAATCCTTGGTCTACATGGAGAACCTCACTCGGCGACAACCATCGAGTGGAGCCGGAGTTCGGGAACGTTCACCAGGCTATCCTTGCCATCCATCCTGGTTTGAAGTTGTTCGTGTTCAGGCTCCAGGAAGGTTTGCTTCAAGGTGCGGTCCTTGAAACGTATCGTGATGTCCCGTATTGGGACAATCTCCTCACGCATGGGCGGAGATCCGGGAGGTAGTGCCCGTCCCGCTGTGGAGTTGATCTCATTAAGCAGGTGGACGATGGTCCGCTGGGGTGACTCCTGCTCGAAATAAGTTGCTTGAACACACATGGGAGCCTCGACTGACATGGGGGGCGCCACTTCTCCAGCAGCCCACCTCGCGGCTCCTGTGATCAAACGCCGTTCGTACTGATATGGGGATGTGAAATAGGCTTGCCCGACGTCATTGGCGAAATAGGCTACACGGCCTTTTGCGGTTTCATTGAGGACCAAAAAGGGTGTCGCCCCAGCGATGACTGAACCAGTCTCGCGAGCCTTTTTGAAGAGACCCTCATCCTTTCCACGGAAGCCGATGACCTTTGTTCCCGCTTGGGGGCTTACTTGTGTGGTCATGCCGATGAAGTCCAAGACTTTCCGCTCCTTGGTCCGGTAGGTATCCTCGATCACAGGATCCTCGGTGATGGGGTGAGAAGTAAATGACACCAGGGTGGTGTTCTCATAGGCCGGCCAATGAGCGGTGTGATTCTCAAGTTTTTGAAAAGACACACCGAAAAGGTCTTTGAGTCCAAAATCGTTCCGCAGCGATCCAAGATCATCGAACAGAGAGGATTCCTGGAGAGCGATAAGACCGCCGCCTTTGGCCACAAATCTACGGATGCCCTCGATCACCAGGTCCGAGAGGCAGCCGGCATTGGGTAGAATCAATACTTGGTACAGGCTGAGCCGTTCCCCATCCGCCACATCGGCTTCGGTGATGATATCCAGCGGGAGATGATCTTCGTTGAATGCCCGGAAGATACCCAGCGCGGATTCTAGGTGTGCGGGAAGACGGCGTTGGCTGGGCAGGGAAGAGGAGGCATCTGGAGTGTCGATCCCGCTCCCGATCCAGGCTCCTCCGAGTTTGCTGTGCTCGCTAGGGATGCCATGGAAAAGACGGCTGCTTTCCGAAACCAGCAGCGCCGCCCATTTGACCGACTTGGCTCCAATCGTGAAGGGTTCGCGAACCGCTTGCAGATCCATGTAGTGCTTGAGGGGCACCTCATTTCCTAGCTGCCAAATCCCCGCCACGGGCAGGGCTCCATTGGCGATCACACTGAGTAGACGGAAATCGCGTTCCACCGCCGGAGCAATTGGGACATTTTGCCCTTGAGTACAAAGATAGGGGAGCATGAACACGGGACGTTCCGCGGTCAGGCCCAGGTAATAGCGTACAACGAAGCTTGGCAAGAGATTGCTCTCCTGTCCCGGGGGGAAGTCCCAGAATAACTCCAGAATGGGAGCATCCACCAGCCGGTTAGCCCTTTCGGAGCACTCCGCTACACCCGGGAAAGTCCAGTGCCACCACCTCCCAGGGCCAGTGCTCCAGGGTACTGCCGCAAAGCCGGGATTCACTCCCTTGATCGTCTTCTGCCAGCGGTAAACAAACTCATCCCACTTGTTCAAACGCCACTTCACATACTTGCGGAAATCCAAATCGGAAACATCCACTCGATCAGGAAGTGGTCGCCCGGTTTCACGGGGATATATCTCCCGGCAGGTGGGGCAGTGACAGATCGCGAAGGTTCCAAAACCATCCAGATTGTAACCATCCCATCCAAACTTTTCGACGAATAACGCGCATTGTTTGATGTAGAAGTCTCCAAAGGGAGAGATCCAACATCCATTGGGTTGGACCTTTGGATTCTTCTTCCGGTCCTCGGGAGTTACGGGTTTGGAGTCCGGGCTGGGAAGCTCCTGCCATTCTGGGTGGTCGTTGATGAGCAGGTCGGGATGCCAAAACCGCATCAAGGGACAAAGGACTTTCATCCCCAACCGGTGGGCTTCTTCCACTTGCTTACGGTGCCGGTCTAGATCCACATCCTCACCCGACTCGAAGTTGTAGATCCGGTCTTTCCCATCCCAGACAAAGAAGAATCCCGAGGCATTGGTTCCGCTGCATGAGATCTGGGCGCCCTGACTCGACCATTTCTCCTCACCATAAATGTCGAACACGAGACGCCGGTGGGTGGTTCCAAGCCAAGCGGGAACCGGGAAAGGTTGGATTTCGTTGTCCGCCAGGGATTTTGGCGTGGTGATGGATAACATTGCCAAAATGAAGACCGGAAAACAGACTCTTTTAACCAGCTGTATGCCTGCGTGGGAGTGGAAGTTACTTGCCATCATGCACCTTCTTCCTGGAAATTAGCCTTTTATGTGAGATGAACTTACTGGCTCAGAGGTAGTATAAAGCAAACCAATCGAGTCATATGCGTATATATACACATCTCCAGAGTTCTATTCAAGCTAAGTTTTACCCCGTGAAAAACCATCCCCCCCTTGATACTGCCCCCAATCCTTCATTCAGGCAATTATCTTGAACATGGCAAATTAATACTTGACATCTCCAGTCATGGGCGAGTATATATACGCATATGTGAGTTGCGCAACTGTGTCTGTTTGAACTGAACCTGGTTCTTACTAAGACCAATTCGTGGTAAAGGAGGTTTCTGCTCATGTCAAAGTTTTCACTTTTCTACCCAATGAGTTCTGGTTTCTGTGTCTTGATGTGTCTGATTCTCTGCGCGGTCACCCCCCATGCCGATGCGGTGACAGTTACCGTATCAGGAGGGGGGAACACCTTGCTGGATGCGGTCAATGCCGCTGGTACTGGGGATACGATCCAGATCACTGACAGCTTGGATTACAACTGTTTTAACCTGCCCAAAGATCTAATCATCGAAGCCGTCTCCGGGCAAACCCCCAGTGTGATCGCGGGATTGGGTGGCGCTACGGCGGGAGGTGAGGCCATTCGTGTCTATGATGATGGCCGGGGAGCCACTCTGAAGGGACTGCACTTGATCCGCAACGAGAACACCTCCGCCCAGCCCGGTAACCAGGTGATCGCGGTCTTCAATCACTCCTCCGATGTGACCTTCACGATGGAGGACTGTATCGTCGAGGTTGCGGTACCGGGCGAGAGTGTCGACAACCGGGTTTCCGGATTTGGCGATAAGGTTGTTCTCAATAGGTGCACCTTCCGCCGCAGCGACACGAACGGGAACCCGCTGGTGATGCTCTTTGATGGGGGCAACAACGCTACCTTCAACAACTGCACCTTTGGTCCGGGAAGTTCTGGTGCTAGCGGAGTAACCGCGATTCCAGAGGCCAATGGCACCATTACTTTTAACAGCTGCATCTTTACAGGGCTGAAAGGGGGTGGCCGTGGAATTACAGCGACTGACCGCCCGCAGACCTACAACATCAATGGTTGTACCTTCGACACGGGTGTCTATGCAATCTTCGCGGGGAATGGCAGCTCCTCTCCGGGGACCGTCTTCAACATCCAGAACACGATTTTTGGAGCCATGAACACCGATTGGCAGATCTTCGCGGGTGATGGAGATGGAATCACCTTCAACATTACCAACACGGTCTTCTTCGCCAACACACGGAATAACATGAATTTCTTGGGCAGCAAATCGCACACTTTCAACCTGAAGCACTGCACCTTCGCTCAGGCTCCCGGCGCGTCGCCTGATCCACAGCAGATCTGGT
>CAZORO010000086.1:0-13530 GCA_964581845.1 uncultured bacterium | reverse complement strand
CTGCCACGCTTCCTATACAGCCGCGATCTGAGTGTGTTCCTCTTTAATCCGCTTCTCATCCCCTCGCTGTATTTTCTGATTCAAACCTGGAAAGAAGCCAGTTGGCTCTGGAGCGGCATCCTGGTCTCTGATTTGATCTATCTGATACTTGTCGCGAGTTATGTGGATTATCACGGTGGAATTTGTCCCGGTCCACGTTATTTGTTAACTTTAATGCCTCTCAACCTGTTGCCACTCCTCATGGGTTTGGGGAAACCACACTTACGCACACTCCGGATGGGAGCGGTTCTTGCTGTCTGTGGTGTGGGTGGACTGATGGTGAATGGATATGCGGCGCTGGTGGATTACTCTCAGGCACTCCCCGCCTGGGACTTTTGGAAAAGTCTCGTGTCCAGTTGACCTAAAAGGGTTGGGGCAAAGCGGTAAACTTACAATGGCCGTTCCTCTCTGTTAGCCTTTGTCTACTATGGATCCCTCACAGGAACCGGCCGCAACTGAAGCTTCCAGGGTGGAAATTGCGCCACACGATCTAGGACCCACCGAGAGGGACCCGCTCGAACCGGCTATCTTTCCAACTGAACTGAAATCCGAATCACCGGTGGAACCAACTCCATTACCCCCCCTACCCGATTACGTGCAGAACAAGTGGCAACCACGTGTACTGATACTTATCCTGGTCCTCGGATTCGGGCTGCGGATTGCCTATATCCGTCTGATCGATACCCCTCCCTTCTCGGACATGGCGGACTACGAAACCATGGCTTTGAACCTTCTGGATGGGAAGGGGCTGATCATGTCAGACCTGTACAAGGCTTACCGTCCGCCTCTCTACCCGCTCTGGATTGCCGCTGTCTACATGTGGGGGGGCATTGAGCCATACAACCTCTACCTGACACAGTGTGTCATGAGCATCCTCACAGTCATCCTGACCTATCTCTTCACATACTGGCTCTTTGCTCCAGCGCCTCCAGGTCAAGCGGCTCCCGGAATTTCCGGCCCCGAGGCAGAACGTAAAAAAGCGATGGCGCGTACGATTGCACTCATTTCCGCGGCCCTCTTCTGCTTTGATGAGACCTCCATCTTTTTCTGCGGTCAGATGCTCACCGAAACACTTTTTACTCTGTTCTTTGCCGCCTGGGCTTACTTGCTTGTAAGGGGCATCTTCTGTCCCAGCCTGCCGTTGGCCACCGCTGCGGGGATCATTGGTGGTCTCGGAATCCTCACCCGTCCAAACCTTCTCCCGATTCTGTTAGGAGGAACCTACTGGTTCTTCCGTGCAAGCAGGAAATACTATAAACCCCCGCCAGATGACTGGCACCGGTTCAGCTTGTTGGATTCACCCTTCGCCCCTCCTTTTGTCATGGTTTTGTATGCCTTCCTTGTAGTTTCGTTCTGGACCATGCGTAACCATGCGGTCCTTGGAGAAATCGTGCCGGTCAGCACCAATCAGGGAGTAAATTTCTACCTGGGACACCATGAGGAATTTGGATACAACTCCTTTGGTGATAAAGAAGGTATCCGGATGCAGCTCCGTGCACGAGGATCCTATGATGAGTTGGTGGAGAGTAAGATCTTTACGATGATAGCCCTTCGGTACATTCGTTCTCACCCATGGGAGGATATGAAGAATAACCTTTCCAAGGTCTACCATCTGTACCTCGCTCCGGCCTCTTTGATGAGCGCGATCGAACCTTGGAAATGGTGGAGCTATCTGGATTCCCCTTACCGTCCCTGGCCTTGGGAAACACAACGCCGTGAACTGCGTTTTTGGTCTGTAAGAGACCAGAATGGAATGGTTCGAATGCCCTCATACGAAGATTATTTCTGGCGGGAGGGACGGCTGCCGCTGGTGTTCTGGGGGTGGCCGCTCATATACCTTTCTGGAGCGGGAATTATTTGGAGCAGCCTGAGAAAAGAGCGGGTGAAATTTCCCCTTCTGGTCATCGTGATCTACACCTTGGTCTTGATGGTGTACTTCGCGAATGCCAGATTCCGGGCACCGCTCTTACCATTCCTCTATCTCTTCGCGGCTTACACTTTGGTGTCACTTACTGAAAGACTCAGACGTCAGTGATTCATTGAAGCCTTTGCCAGGATCTGATCAGATTGCTTGAAACCGGCGGCTGTACCACCAGCCGAGTAAACCCAGTCCCGCCAAACCAACCAACGACCAGATAGCTGTGTGTTCACGTTCCGAAATCTCAAAGACACGCCCCCGTCTTGGTTGAGAGGAGCGGGTGGCGGTTGTCGAACCATTGCTAGCCTTCACTTTTGAATAGACAGCGCCCCAATCTCCTTTTTCAGCCTCTTCCTTAGAGATCTTTCCTTCCGCGATCACCTCCCCCCGGTTATCCGCATCCGTGTTCTCTCCCTTGCGGCGGATCTTGACGGTCACTGAGGTGTCACCCACTGGATTCGACATCTCCATGAGGCGGTTACGCGCGCGGTCACGGGCAATGTCCCGCTCAAGGAGAAGCTCGTTGAAGGATTTATTCTCCTCCGTGGCTCCCTCGGGTGATTTGCGCAGGGCGTTGGCCCCGCAGGTGAAAAGGGTGAGTAATCCTATTCCTAGTGTCAGCAAGGAGAATCCCCGAAACAGGTGAGTTTTTCGCATGACAGACTCCCTTAGTGTTATTCCAAGGCCGTTTCCACTCTCCTCAGTGTTCAATACTGTGGTCGAGAGGATCTAGTTTAGCCACCCAGTTCTCATAAGGGCCCTCGAGCCAGACCGTTGGCTCCGCGTTGGCCGCTTTGGGCAAATCGATGTCAATGTAGTATTCACCCTCCGCTTTAGCGCGGTAATCATAATTCATTGTTACGGTCCCATTATACACAATCCCCTCGTCACGGCTCATGATGGCGCCATTCCAGACCGCATCCTTAGCGCGTCCGGCATACAGGTGATTGGTATAACCCAATCCATCGATCCTGCGGGGAAGTGAATCGGAGCGTCCCAACATGGACTTCAACAAGTTCACCATGGCTTGGAATTGTGTGTTCGTCCAGGTTCCCTCATACTTCTTGCGGCTTGTACCATCAGATTTGATACCATCCACAAGCGTGTAGTTGCCCGAGTTGGTGGTGCCATCCTCATCCGTATAGGGTTTCGTAAAAGTGGGTTTGATGTAGGGTGTGACATTGGAGGTCCAGTCGGAGCTGGTGTAGTCTCCAAGGATGATATTTCCACGCGCCGCCATGCCAAGAAAATCCGCCGTGGCATTGTATGCCGCATAGGACTCGGGATCCGCGCCCTCGCTCTTATCGTAGATTGGCGGTTTCTTGTAAATCACATCATTAACAATATGGATATTCCGTTCGGCGTATATGGTCCCCTGACCGGTGACATAACCCCCGATGGCTACATCTCCACGCACCACGACAGGTCCATCGATGACAATGGGGTTGGACGCTGTGCCATAAAGGAAGACCGGTCCGTTAATGACATTGTTGATGGTCACCGGAGTAGCCGGTGAGGACGAGACCGTGGTTTGAAGAGTTCCGTTCTTAGCCATGGCCAAAGCGACAAAACGGTCGATGTCGCTGAGATAGGGCATTTCGAGAACTTGCTGGTAATCGAATTGCGTCGAACTACCGCTGTAGCCGTACTCGAACTCGGGACGTGTAGGGCGCCAGGTTGGTTTGCCGACTGCTTTTGTGCGATAGGTTGATAGATTCCAGGAGGTATAAGTCCCAATGACTTCTCCCGCAGCCCCCCCTCCGACATCGGGATTGATGCTGGCGTAAACATCTCCATTGACAACCGGTGTGCCTTGAAACTCGAAGTTTCCATTCCCCCGGATTTCCCCATTGGCGGTGATCGAGCTTCCATAAAACCAGCCAAAATTATTGAGGAAGTAGGTGTAGTCGAAGATCGATCCCTGATCGTGGCCATACCGGACAACACGGGTAATGTATCGCTCCGCAGGCGCGGTTCCTCCCTGAGCGATGCCCTTGGCCTCGAAAACTATCAGACGTTCCTCATTGTTGCCCGTGGTCATGATCCGGCGTGCAAGGACCGAGTAGGTATCACCATTGGAACCGAGTTCATGGTTCACCTGATCGAAATCGGTATAGTGCTCCTCTAACCACGCAATCCGCGCTGATGGGAGCGGGTTGGCGTTCAGATAACCAATCCACAAGGCCTCCGCGGCTCGATTAAGGCCGGATTCCGCCAAGTAAAGGGCGCGTGTGAAGTTGTACTTATCCTGTACCAGACGTGAATGAACTGAAAGGCCATGAAGCACCGCCGCGCTGAAAAAGGCCGCCACCGCTGTAAAGATGAGAACACCCGCGAGAGCAATCCCACGTTCCTTGTGGCGGTCTCTGCCTGGCTGGATGGTTTCTCCAATTGTATGCTGTGCATCAGATGGCATGGTCCACCTCCCTCAATTGCTTGCTCCCAGACGGAGTTTTGGGTTGTTCCTGACAACAAAGGAGGCGAGGATTTCACGTTCAGCTCCCGGTGTACGGGAGTCGTATGTCATGGTCAGTTTCATGAAGAAAGCTTTTCCCTCCAGCCAGAAATCGGCTTCATCAATCTTTTCGGCTACTACCTCGTAATTCTCCTCCTGGCTGATGTTGGGACGATAACGAAGCTCATGGCTACTGGAATCTAGGGAGAGTATTCCCTCAGTGTCATCTGTAATTGTCTCCGGAGTCCAAACCTCCTGGTCATCATGACAGAGATGAACCACGGGAATTGCCCCACTATCGTCCACTGTCACATGGGTGGATTGCATGATTTGACGCCCCACCTTGTCAATCGCACTGTGGTTTCTGAGGCGGGTTTGTAGCTGGGTGAAGGTGGTCTGTCCCTGAAAGTGGAATCCCATGACCGCCATGGTCGACAAAGCGAAAGCCAGTCCCGCGATCCCGGTGGCGACCATAACCTCGGTGAGAGTAAAACCCTTCTCCCCATATCCATGCGAAATGGTCTTGTTCATCGTGGTCCTCTTTTCTCTTAGTCCCAGGGTAATTGACTGGATGTGCGCTCGCTGAAATCCACCGTGTTCTCACGCTCAACACGGTAGGTGGTCAGCTCAAGTTTCTCCATCTTCTCGGAAGCGGTACCCTCTGGTCCCCACGCGGCCTTGATGGAGACCAGCTTGTAGTGCTGGTTTGGCGCTGGGTCGCTGAAACGGGTCCAATGGCTATGGATTTCACTGTCCTCCACTGGGGAAACAGTGCTAGTCAGGGTGAGGATGCCATCGATCTCATCCTCAAAGATCTCGACCGTCGTGGACACTGGAAGGTCCGCGTAATCCACAGCGAGCACCTGCTCGAGTGTCTGCTGAACAAGGAAAAGCACATGCGCACGTTCATCGACCTGTTTCTGAACGGCAAGTGATGTGGTGTATGTCGCGAATATTCCTACAAAGGCGATGGTAGTCAAACTTATTGAAATCAAGACCTCCACCAGAGTGAATCCAGTTCCTGATGAAGTAATTCTTCGATCATTCGGATCCATTGATCATCCTCCCTCCTTCCTCCTAGAGGGTTCAACTATAGGTACACTTGCTCCAATCCACTATTATCAAGATCTGGTCCAACTTGTCAATACATATTATCAGATAAAATTTATAAAAACCATTTATTCTACTATTGATTTGGAAATGTGTGGCCATCCCTCACCCCCCTTGAGTATCAGCACCCTATCAAGAAATTCTTTTCCTTTTTCAACCACCTTATAAATCAAAAGATATGCACTAAAATCCAGAAATCTACTGAGATGGAAAAAACCAATCATGATATTCACAAAGGAAACAACTAAAGGGCCCATAACAGACAAAGTCACCCTACTTGGGGACAATCCGTGCCCATCATTCCCTGGTGGATTAACCAGAAGTTGCTAAAGAAAATTCAGGTTTGAGTAACGTTGTGTTATACTCAAAACCTAGGAGGTTTTTTGGGGCTGGTTTTCTGATTGGTAGGTCGAACGCCTGGAAAGATACTCTTCATGGCTCATTTCGAGGTCTATTTCACGCCCCGCCATCTCATCCTCATAGATTTTCTCAAGGAAGGGGATGCACCAACCACATCCTGTGCCAGCACCATAACACTCAGAAATTTGTGTCGGGGCTTTGGGATGGTTCAAGCGGACATATTTCCGTATCTTGTGGACCGATACATGGAAACAGACACACACTTCATCGTGTTCCTGCATGAGATTGGAATCCGGAGTCTATGGTTCCGCTGAAGGTTCCAAATCCTCGGGAGCGTGCCCCGCTGAAGCCTGTCTCCAAACCCCCGAGGCGTATTTCATGGTCGCGGATGCTGCATCTTTAAGTACCGTGCCCCCAGCCTTTGCGGCTGTGGCAGTGGTACTGGTAACTGCTCCAACCGCACTACCCGCGCCATTGACCAAGCTCATGCAGCCCATAGTGAGGACTAAGGCAAAGGCGAGAACAGGGATAAGAACATAGCGGCGCATTGGCAATATATACTCTCCTCCAATACTGTGACACAGTATGGCTTTGTTCGTAAGCCTTCCGATAACCTTCCGGCTTCCCAACCTTTTCCTGTTATCGAATGATAGGTGCCATGAAAGAGATCGTTGTAGGTACGCGTGGGAGCACCTTGGCACGTTGGCAAACGGAGTGGGTGTGCGGTCTCCTGGCCAGCCTCCGGATTCAAACCCGTCTCCAGATCATCCACACCAGTGGAGACAAGCACCGGAAAGGCCCTTTGGCGAACAGGGGCGGAAAGGGACTCTTTGTCAAGGAACTGGAAACCGCTTTATCAAAACGTGAGATTGACATCGCGGTGCACAGTTTGAAAGATGTGCCCACACTCCTTGATGACCAGTTTGTTCTTGGAGCTTATCTCCCACGTGCTGATCCACGGGACTGTCTGATCGCCCTGGGCGAGAACCGGGAGATCGCCGGTCTACCCGCGGATTCACTCATCGGGTCTTGCAGCCCGAGACGGATTGCTCAGGTCCTTCATCTACGTCCCGGCCTACAAGTGGAACCTCTTCGTGGAAATGTGGAAACCAGGCTCTCCAAGGTCCGTTCGGGATTGGTAAGTGCCACTTTCCTGGCGAAAGCCGGTCTAGACCGTCTTGGGATCCAGGATCCCAAGCTCATCCACCCACTCTCTACGAAAGATATGCTTCCCGCCGCTGGACAGGGTATCGTGGCCATCGAGACATTGGCGGACCGCCGGGAGCTCCTGGAGATTCTGAGCCTTATCGATCATGCTCGCTCGCGCTGGGCGGCTGAAGCTGAACGCGGTGTCGTACATGGACTTGGCGGAAGCTGTGTGAGCCCGATCGCGGCCCATGCGGTCATTGAGGATGGACACCTTTTTTTGGAAGCTTTGGTAGGTGATCTTCAAGGCAAGACACTCCTGCGGGAAAAGTTGGAGGGACCACTGGACCGGCATCTCGAGTTGGCATCCACTCTTTCCAAAAAGCTGCTTTCACTTGGTGCCGGAGCCTTGATAGGAGGAGTTTCCTGATGAGTGTTTTTCCCATACCAAATCTCGAAGTGTTGATGGTCAGAACAACCCTTGAGGACCTGCCTTATGCTGAACTGCCAACTGAGTACCACATCCGGACTTACCGGGATGGCGATGCCATGGAATGGGTACGGATTCATGAACTCGCGGACAAGTACAATAAAGTGACCAATGAGACCTTCAAACACGAGTTCGGTTACAACCTCGAGGCCATGCGGGATCGGGGTTTTTTCCTTGAGTCTTCAGCGGGGGAGGTCATCGGGACCGCGACAGCCTGGTATGATGATGATTTTGAGGGCCAACCCTATGGGCGAGTCCATTGGGTGGCGATCATTCCGGAGTATCAGGGAAGAGGCCTTGCTAAACCGTTGCTCTCAAAGGTGATGGCGCGCCTTACCCGCACGCATGATAAGGCATATCTGGTCACCTCCAGCGCACGTATCCCCGCGATACATCTTTATCTCAAGTATGGATTTCAACCCTTCCTACACAACGCTGAGTCCATCAGGGCATGGGATCTTGTTAGCACATGCCTGGATCACCCACTCCTGATCAAACCATACCTTTCATCCGAGCGACTTCTTGAGATCCCCCGCGCCACGTGAAATTTTACGGATGGCCTCGGCAATTCTTTCCACATTCCCAGTAGTCTCTCCCAGAAGGGTATTCTGGCGGAGCCATACCGAGGTTTCCGAACAGACTTTATCGGTGACCGGCAGCTCCTGACTGGCGTAATCCGGAAGGCTGAGGTCCTTAAGGAAGGTCTGGGAGTCATCCAGGAAACCCCGTTCACGATGGAGCGGACGATAACCGGGACGGCAGGGAACCCCTTCGGCTTCGAGTGCACGCAGGAATTCAGCGCGTGGAAGCCCGGCGAAACCCTCTGGGTCATACCGCAGGATCAGTAGATGGAGCGCATGACAATCGACTTTTGGATCACGTGCCTGGAGTTGGATGCCTGGAATATCCGAGATGGCTGATTTGAGGTATGACCAGTTCTTCTCACGCTCCGAGAACTGACGCTCGAATCGTTCAACTTGAGCCAGTAGGACGGCCGCCTGGAAAGCGGTCATGCGAAGGTTGCTACCGAGCGTGTAATGCTCGTATTCAGCTCCCCCCGGACGGCGTCCGCAGTTTTTGAGGCTGGTGCAGATCTCCCACAGATCCTTGCGATTGGTGACCAGCATTCCGCCCTCGCCCGCCGCAAGGTTTTTACTGGATTGGAAACTGAAGCTGCCGATGTCTCCGATGGCACCAATCCCTTTCCCATTCCAGACGGCGCCATGGGCTTGCGCCGCATCCTCGATCAATGCGATTCCGTGCTCATCGGCTATCGCCCGGAAGGCATCCATGTCACAGGGACAACCAGCGATATGAACCGGGATGATAGCTTTTGTCCGGGGGGTAATGGCGGCGCGCGCGGATTCCGGGTCCAGGTTGAAGGTACCGGGATCGATATCCGCGAAGATCGGAATGGCATGACACCACAGCACTCCGGCAGCGGTGGCCATGAAAGTATAGGAGGGTACAATCACCTCATCCCCACGTCCGATCCCCAAAGCTCTCAGTGCAACCATGAGGCTGACAGTCCCATTTGCCACCGAGACCGCGTAGCGGGCACTCTGGAGCCGTGCGAAACGAAGCTCCCACTCCGCGATGAGTGGGGAATCCAAACCCCAATAGCCACATTCCAAGGCTTCCTCCAGGCGATTCATCTCCTCCTCGCCCCATTGAGGCCAGCGGGGGAATGTTTCGGTACACGCAGGAGTGCCTCCAAGGATGGCTAGTTGACTCATGATGATGAAGAACCTTTCAGATATCGGTGAAATTCAAAGGGGATCATGGGGGAGGGAAGCGGGGTGAGTCAATTGGGGTGATTGGAGCAATCCTTGTGGGCTACGAGAAAGAATCAAGCGGATGGCCGGTACTTGAGGAGCATAGCAGCGGACCAACTGGAGAGTTGGATGCCAGGTTGGGCAAACTTGGCCCATAGTGTTTCCCATTCATCAAGGTTGGTAGTTCTCAACGTCTCTTCAAGAAGATCGAGCCAAGTTAGACGGTTCTTGACATGGGATCTGACGTTCAACTCGAGATCATTGATCATCTGTCTGGCTTGTTTGTCTTTTCTCACGTCAAGATTGGCAATTGGGACTACAAATCCTGACTCCAAATCAAATGCAAAGAATCTCTCTGGTTTGTCTTCCTCGGAGTCAGCACAAGGATCCACATAACCCCCCTCTGGCCACTTATCTCCTTTACGGTGATTGCAGATGTGACAGGCATAGATCCAGTTACTCCACTCGTAGACCGACTCGGGGTAGACCTTCTTGGGTCTAAAGTGATCCACCTCGCCTTCAGTAGGTTCCTCACAATAGCCGCAGAGTTGTGAGAACCGGTTGCCCAACACGTCGGCGAACTTGCACCAATCGGAGATCGGTTGGCTTGGGACCTGTATTGTCGCGATAGTAGGCGATCCACTTTGGAGTTCTCCTCTTCCTAACTGAATTCAAGTCAGCTGGTTCAGGTCCCCTGTCCACCCAGTGCATTAGGCGGATTTCCTTGTCTGTTTGGGAGTGGTTTTCTTGGAGGCTCCCTCCGATGATCCCCGCTTCTTAAGGATCTCGTGAAGGGATTCCATCAATTCAGTGATTTGCTTTGGTGGTGGTCCATTCGCAAGAACCTCAGGTACCTTTTCGCGAAGTTCTTGCCGTTCCTTTTCCTCTTCAGGAGTGCGCTCCCTTTTCAATTGAAGCTCTTCCAACCGTTGAAGGTCTTGATCCGTTTTGAGGTCGGTCGGATTGGGGATATCGAGGAAACAGCTGAGGATCTCATCCGCAGACCAGCCCACGATGTCATTCTCATTGGTGGTCACACTGATTCCTCCACCTTCCTTGCGCTTAAGCAATTGGATCTGCCCGGCCTTAAGACCCGCGATCAGGAGTGGGGAATGTGTGGCGCAGAAGATCTGGAGATTGGGGAAATGCTTGGTTAGTGCCGGGAGTATCCGGCGCTGCCAGGAGGGATGCAGGTGCGCGTCAATCTCGTCGATGATAAGCACTCCGGGTTTCTCAGCAAAGTCCTCCGCGAAGTCATAGTACATCGCATAACCGAGGATCAAATGGGATAGCCATTGGACCATGGACTGGGTACCTTGGCTGAGAGCGTTGAAGGGGAGTTCGCCGTCGGGGGTTTTAACTTTCAAAAGGAGACCTTCTGTATCTTCATCAATTCCAGCGAAACTAACTGAAAAGCCTTCGGTGATTTCGGATGATAACTCGAAAATACTATCAATTACTCTCCGTATTCCAGGCTGATTCTCCCGATACGATTTGTAATCAAGATTCACGAATAACTGGAGAAGGTCTTCATCCGAAGTCGCTTTATAGGTTGGAGGTAGACCAGATATCCGTTTCCTTATATCACCGACAAGATCATTGTAAGGGGTGAGAATCTGATTAACTGTTGTCTCAAGAGCGAGCATTTCATTTCTGTAAGTCTCACCTGTCTTGCTGGGATCCTCTATTGGATTGAGGGGACGCTGAACTGACTTGGAATATTCCTGCAGAGCTTTATTGGATTCAGCATTAATAGCCCGTTGAAGCTCTTTTGGGATGGACAGATCATCTCTAGTAATTCCAGAAACTCGTGTGTCTGAGTTAAGCCGAAGAGCAGAGACATATGTTGTATGGCCAAGGCACCTCCGCATTCGTATAGCGCGAAGATTCATTTCATCTTCACCTTCGGGTCCAAAGAGAACGAAACCACCCCCTACAGCGTGTTCGATATGATCTTCATCAAAATAACGAAGATCACATCTACCCCCATATTCAGTTTTCTCGAGTTGGTGGGGAAACTGAAAGGATTGGACTGCAATCGCCGCCAATGCCGCAAGCACTGTCGACTTCCCCGAGTTATTCGGACCAATGAAAACATTCACCTGGGGATCGAAGGTGAAGGTGATCTCATCAAATGGGCCGGCATCTTTCAACCAGAGTTCTTTAATCGGCATCGGGTATTGCTCCTCACCTTGATACAAATGGCATTCTCAAGCGTAGGACCTACATGCCTTCTGTCAAGCCAAAGAGCCACCTTTCACGCCCTTGGCTTCAGCCTCCAAGTGAACGCCAGCAGCACTACCGCGGTCAGAGTACACGCCAAAATCGCCGCGATCACAAGGGTCCAGGCGGTCTCTTTTCCCCACATCGCGCCGAAATGGTCCAGCATCCATCCGAAGCACTTGGCCTGCGCGGTACGTCCCAGATAACCAAACAAGCCAATGAATCCAGCGGCGGTGCCAATCGCCTTCTTGCCGGTCAGATCGAGCGCGATGATGACGATGAAGTTGATGACCGGGTAGATGAACAGGCCGATGATGGCGAGCATGATCATATCCAGCCACAAATAACCGGCTGGAATGAAAGGAATCGCGGCGAATGCCGCCAGGATCGGTAATAGGCACAGCACCGCCACCATTCCGCGCCGCCCACCGATCAGGTCGGAGAACCAGCCGAACAGGATCGTGGAGGGAATCCCGCCGAACTCGATGACCATCACCGCCAAACCGCCCCCGGCGAGAGTGGCTTCCTTCATCTCGCGGAGATAAGTGGGACCCCAATCCAACATGCTGTAGCGGGTGATATACGCGAAGAAGTTGGCGAAGGCCAACAACCAGATGTACTTGTTCGTTAACACTTGATCAACAAGCAGCTCGCGGAAGGAGAGTTCCCGCTCGGTCTCGCCATACTGCCCATGGTTGGCGGGGTAGTCGTTGTTGTATTCTTCGATGGGTGGCAAGCCCACCGACTGAGGCGTGTCCCGCAAGCGAATGAAAATGTAGATGGCTCCCACCAGGGCCAAGGCGCCTGGAAAGAAGAAGGCGTATTGCCACCCGCCCCAATAACCCGCCGCCCATGCCGCCAGGGAACCGGCGATACCCCCACCGACATTGTGCGCCGTATTCCAGAAGCTGAAGGTCAAACCGCGTTCCCTTTCACTGAACCAATGCCCCATGGAACGTCCGCAAGGCGGCCAGCCCATGCCTTGCACGAAGCCATTGAGCGACCAAAGAGCCAGGTGAACCGTGAAACTGGATGCTCTTCCGAAGGCGAAATTTAGAAACGCGGTCAGGAGCAATCCGAAAGCCATGAAGACACGCGGGTTGCTCCGGTCCGAGAACGCTCCCATGATAAATTTCCCGAGACCATAGCTGATCGCGGTAATCGCAAGCAGGCTGCCGACATCGGTGTGCTGGTAGTGGAGCGCTCCCTCGATGTCCTTGGCGACCACCGAAAGGTTGTTGCGGACAAGATAAAAGGCCGCGTAGCCCAAATAGGTTGCCTCCATGATCCGCCAACGATATCGCGGGTAAAGACGTTTGATTGCTGTGTCGGGCAAACGTTCGATGTGGGGTGCTGGGGCAAAGACTTGTCGCAGGAACTTCATCGCCATGCACTTGCCTCTGTTTTCAAAAATGAGTAAAGAAGAAAACAATCCTCAGGTGGGAGGCAAGGGCTTGAAAGCATCTCCAGCCTGAGAGGTTGGTGGTCAAGGTACCATATTTGGACGGATGAAAGTTAGGGCGTGGGGAGGAAAATTCCAAGCGATTCCTCGTAGGGATTCTTTCTTATTTATATGCACTGTTTCGTACCTGTTGGCACAGAAGGGGTCTTTGGTTATGTTGGCGTTGTCGATACCTTCATCGGAACAGTTTAAGGTGGCCGGGAGGTTCTGAGTTCCATCACGGATGCGGATAAAACTCATGAACTCCGCTGAGAGATACCTCCGTGGAACAAAACAGAGGCAGAAAAGGGGAAGAAATCATGAGCAGAATCATCACATTTACACGAAATCTGGAGTGTTGGTTGGCACTTGGGTTATGCATTCTGATCATGGGATGGGGGATTCATACAGCCTCCGCTGTGGGAGCGACGATCGAGGAATTGTCAAATGGTGTCTTCAAACTAAGGAACTCGGTTTTTGATCATACGGTCCAGGCGGTTCGTGGGAGTTTTTTCCGGTCGATCGATTGCACGAACCGGATCACCGGCGAAACACTCGGATTCGGAGAGGAAG
>CAZORO010000085.1:0-13542 GCA_964581845.1 uncultured bacterium | reverse complement strand
AGTCCTCCTGGGCGTCGTAGTACTCCAGCAGCCCGCTCTTGCGGATGATCTGCTTCTTCTCCGCGAAGACCTGGCTGACCTGGCTCCCATCCAAGCGGTGATTCATCACCAGCGACTTCGCGAAGACATTTTCTGCCTCGGTCAAGGTCAGCCCCAACGCGGCCTTGATGAGCTTCTCGCGCGAGTCCCCCTCCAAATCGATCTGGATCTTCGGATTGTTCCCCAAGTCATTCTGAATCTTGGAAAGGAGGGTATCGATCTCATCCCGTCCCGGCATCTCAAAGTCCACCACTGTGATGTCCTTTTCCAGATCAGTGGGGATTTCCACGCTCGGGGCGGTGATGAGAATGGTCTTGTAGCTGTGTTTGATATGCTGGGAGATTTCGCGTAAACGGCGGATGACCGCCACATTGCAGGGGGCCAGGAAATGGTGGAAGTCCTTAAAGATATAGATGGCCGGTTCGATGTCCTGGATCACATTATCCAGGGCGATGAGCGGATCCTTGGTGGAGGAGTCGCGGGTCTTCTGGGATTGAATTGAGGTTCCCGCTGGCACTAGTCCCGTGGTTACGCTCCATTCGAAAACCTTTTTATTCCGTTGAGCCGAAAGGTGGACGATCTCAGCGACCACCCGGGCCTCCTCCCAGGTGACAATGTAGATGATGGAATAACGCGCCCGGATGAGGACTTCGACCTCATTCACCTGATCCTTGAGTGACATGCTCAAACCCACTTTCTTGGATGGACTCCCGGTATTGACGCATAGTGCTCAAAGCATCCGCCCGGCTGACAACCCAGGGATCATTCGGGCAGAGCGCGACCGCGATTTCGAAGAGCTCCTCCGAGGTCCCATGGAAATAGACTTGGCCATCCGGACGAATCCGGATTTCAATCGTTGTGCTGGGGTCCATTGCTATTCCGCTCAATCCATTCCTGTTCTTTTCAAGTTCCGCCATAGCACCCCCCCCCCCAACCCTCCCCCGCATGGGGGGAGGGAGCTATTCTTTTCCCCCTCCCCCCTTGCGGGGTTGGGTTGGGGTGGGGGGGGATGCTTAAAATCAGTTGTCTGTCCTATTTTACCACCTCAATCCCCATCTCATTCGCCGCCCGAATCGCCTGAGTATATTCACTATCCGTTACATACTGCCCCAAAGGGTCCTTCCCCAACAGAGGAAGGGGCGGAAGGTATTCCCTTCTGATCGATAGTCTCGGCCTTTTAAGCGTTTTCCCGAGCCAACTGAGAATAGGGAGGACACAACACTCGAAATGCCCCGGTAATAATAAATGGCGTGGAATCAAGGCGGCGGTGGCTTCAGCGAATTGGAGATTTTCCGCCATTATCTCAAGATAACCTTGAGTTCCAGCCACCCTTTGAGCGCAAGCATTGTTGCCAAATTTGAGATCAGCGGCATAAATATCCACAACTCCCTCCAAGAGACGCCGAGATGAGGAGGTGAGCAACATGTTGCTGTCCCAGACTATGGTGTAGCGATCTGGAAGAGCGGCGAGGAGATCCAGGACCGCACGGAGTTGGACAGTCGCCTCGCCTCCCACAAAGAGCAGAGTTTTCGCTCCTTGACGCCTTCTTGCTTCTACAATCCCCCGCAGCTCCATGACATCCCACGGTTTTCCCCGCTTGGGATCCAATATGTAATCCTCGACCGAACAGAACTTGCAGCGCATATTGCAGCCGGTCAGGTAGATCGAGTGTGAGGGGATGATCTCGAGCTCCTGAAGGAAGTTCAGGTTCTCCCGGAACCAGAAGGCGCGTTCATTCAGTCCGCAAAAGCCCACCTCACCCTTTATACGATTAATCCCACACTCCAGCGGACACAGGTTGCACTCATGCAGCATCTCCCGCGCGAGAGACGCCCGCTCCTTGAGTTCTTCTTGTCCGATTTGGCTCATGAAAGGGCTCCCAACCAGCCCGCTTAGCGCCAAGAAGACCTTACCCCTAGATCCCCTCTCCCCATCGCACGGACTCGTGCGATACAAGAGGGCGAGAGGAGATGCCCCCCCCTCTCCTTGCGGGAGAGGGGGGTTGGGGGGGTGAGGTTTGCTAACCCACCTGTATTCTAGCCCAATTCAGCCTATGGCGTCCGTTTCAAATACAGGTAGTTGAGACCGAAGAGAGAGTAATAACCACGGAACCGGGTGCTTGGATCAGTGGGATCAGATAGACCGGTAGGCATGACCCGGTAGTTCTGATGAATTGCACGTGCGGTTTCCTCTGTGAACTGGCTCCACCACCCCTCCTCCTTCCAGGAATCAGGGTTGATGTCCAGATCGAAGGGTAGCACGATCGCCGCAAATTCCCGTCGGCGGATCATCTCTTGGAAGGGAGTTTCATCCACACGGTTCTGTTGAGCCAGTTGGGTCATGATGAAGGGATCCCAGATGAGCTTATGACCGGAAAGCAGAGACAGCCCCGCATCCTGGCTGAAGACCGGCTCGGGAATCTGTTTGAGTTTTTCCACCAAGACTTCGGTCACATCACTCGAATCGCCTTCTGGTGTCGCTCCCCAGTCGAAGATCTTCCATTCCCCGTAGAAATGGGGGATATGCACCGGGAAGAGGAGACTGACAAAGAGGATGACCGGGACCAACATGCGCAAGGGATTACCGGTTGGGAGTCCTACACGCATCTGGGCGAAAGTTAATGCAGTGGCCCAGCACATGGCCAGGGTAAGTTCGAACATGTAATTGGTCGCGGCACCGACCTTTCCTACCATGCAGAAGGTCACGATCGACAAAGGAATACAGATAGCCGCGAGATCCCATTGACGAGTGGCGATAGCGCGTACTAGATAGTAGAGCAGAAAAGCGGCCTGAACCTTCATCATCTGCATGACCGCGTTGTGCAGCATGACCCATACATCTTTCCAGTGAAACTTGTTGGCGTTGTACATCACAATGTGACGGTAGAACTCTCCGCTTGTCAGTAGAGTCAACAACACAAAGAGACAGCCTCCCACCAAAAGCAGACTCCCAAACCATCTTGCCGCCTGGCGTGGTCCATCGGTACGCCTTAGATACAGATATCCCGCAAAGGGGCCCACCCACAGAGTCTGACGGCAAAAAAGGGCCAGCACAAAGAAGGCAATGGAGGTTTTCAGGTGGTTTCTTCCCAAAAGAAACATCAATCCGAGTGCCTCTAAACCAAGCCCCACCGAATCGACCCGATGGTGGGTTCCCCAGTTATAGACTGGGTAAGCGGTGATCCACATCAAGGCTCCAATCCAAGCCGCGAGACGATCCGAGGTTTGAAAGCGGATCATCCGGAAAAGACAAAAGCCCGCCACCAGGATTCCCGCAATGGACAGAAACCGTCCGAAATGGAATTGCAGGCCAAAGAATTTGATTCCCATGGCCACCAGAGCGGGATACACGGGGGGATAATGGACCACAATCCAGGGCGGATGTTCGATGGACTGGTAGGGATTGCGGCCATGGGCGAGCTCATTGGCATGATTGAGAATGAAACCCTCGCCATAATCAATCTGGTAGGGATACATCGCCAAACGCGCCGCATGGTAAAGGTACAACAACATATACCCCACCAGCACTATCAGCAGTGCGCCATGTACCCATTGCTCCATCCGCCCTTTGGGGGGAGCTGGACTGAAGGGTCTTTCCATGCTCATGGTTCTCTCACTCATCTCTTGAATTGGGTGGGAACGGCACACACCATCATAATCACGATTCCATTCCGAGTGCACCTTCGCGTCCTCCCCAACCTCCTGCTATCCTTCTGCGGCAATGAACATCCTCATGGTGCAACGTTTCGACACCGCCAATGTGGGGTGCGCCGAACGGATCTGGCGTCAGGCGGAAGGATTACTCGCCCTAGGGCATGAGGTGACCCTGGCAAACTGCCCCCATGCCGGACGAAGACAGACTCTTCCCCGCCTGCGTCCGGATGCTCCTCATGGTGTCCGGGTGATCGAACTCGGTCATCAAAGCATGGAAATGTTCCGGAACATCCGTCTTCTCATGGAGGAGGTCCAAAGGGCCGATCTGGTCCATCTCTGGAAACCTTATCCGGACACCGCTTTGCCGGTTCTCTTTGCACTGAGGAAGTTTCCGCGCCCCTTGCATTATGACTGGGATGATCTGGAGGGAGGCAGGGAAGGGATCGCCTACAGGATGACCGGTTCCTCCGTCGCGGGCAGGCTGATGGCATTCTGGGAAGAAGAAATTCTCCTCTGGGCGGATACCATAACGGTCTCCAGCCAAGCCATCCGCGAACTGGCTCTGAGCTATGGCTTCCCGGCGGAATGCATCTTTCCGGGTCCAGTGGGGGCTATTCCTCCTGTTCTCAAAGAGGAACTAGTTGCCAAGTGGCGAGGCATCCTCGCGGGTACTACCCCCATTGTGTTCATTGGCCAGATGGAGGCCGAGGACTTTCCCCTGGAGGTTTTTTCGGCAATTAAGTCAGTCAGCCGGAATGATCCGGGGCTTTGCCTTGTTATGGTTGGGGATGGAAGCGCGCGTGGAAAGCTCATGTCCGAAACAGAGCGGCTAGGATTAGTGGATCACATACGCTTTACGGGTTACCTGCCACGTGATGAGGCTCAAGCCATTCTCTCACTGGCCAAGATCTTTCTCTTCCCACTGAAGGATGACTTGATGAGCCGTTGTAAATCTCCCCTGGTGGTGATCGAGGCCATGTCCCATGGAATCCCCATCGTTGCCTCCGCTGTGGGAGAAGTTCCTACGATGCTGGGAGAGGATGGAGTGCTTGTGCAAGGTTTGAGAGCGGAGGCTTGGGAAGAGGGATTGCGGGTGCTTCTCGGCCAGCCGGAGAAGGGAGCCTTGCTGGGGCAAAGACTCAAGGAACGCTTTCTGGGCGGGTGGACCTGGCGGTCTGCTGTGAAGCCGCTGGAGCAGGCTTACCGGGTTGCGGCAAGGTTGTGAAAGTCCCACTCATCGAGACGTTAGTCTTCAAATCCTCCCATCCCCACCAGCGGCACGAAAACACATCCACAGAGATTCTCCAAGGTAACACCTGTAGGAGATTTACGGACCCGCTTCAGTTTTTGGCTGTCTCGATCCCCTACCGGCAACACCAATACCCCATTCATGGAGAGCTGTTCGATCAGGGGTGTTGGGACCGACGGAGCGGCGGCTGTCACCAGGATCCGGTCATAGGGTGATTCCGAGTCCAACCCCAAGCTTCCATCCGCGAGCAGACAACGGATGTTCTTGTAGCCGAGACGTTCCAACCTCTCCCGGGCACGTTCCATGAGCCTGGCGAAGCGCTCGATCGTGATCACTTCGCGAGCGAGACTGGCAAGAATGGCGGTCTGGAAACCTGATCCTGTTCCGATCTCCAGCACTTTGTCGGTTGAACAGATCTCGAGAGACTGTGTCATCAACGCCGTGATATAGGGCTGCGAGATGGTTTGGCCCTCGCCAATGGCAAGGGGACGATCCTCATAAGCGAGATTCCGGACATCTTCCGGAACGAATTCCTCACGGGGGATCTTGCGGAAGACATCCAGTACACGTGAATCATGGATACCCCGTGCCTCGAGGTGTTCCCGGATCATTCGATCACGGCCGCTGGTGTCACCACGTTTCCCGAAGAGCATGGCAATTAGTTTACACCTGCTTCACCCCCAGTTGGGAGTCTCCAGCGGAGGCCAAGACAAGACCTCATCCCCCTCCCCCCCTCTCCTATGAGGAGAAGGAGGTGAATCTTATTTGCCAGGCGGGAGATGGGGGCAGGGGGGGGCGAGGTCTTCTGTTGTTTCTTGAATTCACTATGTCTCCAGCGGAGGCCAATCAGAGAAAAAGGTGGCATCTTCAGGGTATTCGGTCATCCAGCGCAAAGGAGTCACCGAAGCCATGGACTGGTCCAGAGCTGAGAAGTCCGTCCCTTCCTCCAGAACATGCGTGGGTGGCTCCCCGCCTAGCCAGTAAAGCTCATTACCCTCTTTGTCCTGTTTTTTAATGAAGCGGTCCCGGTAAATACGCTTCCCAATCCGAGTGAAACATCCTCCCTTCAGGAGATCGAGGGGGATATTCGGGACATTAATATTCAAGAAAGTCGATTCTGGCAGGTGGTGTTCGAGGAAAGGTGGAAGAAAGGAGCGCATGAAGGCCACGACCGTCTCGAAATGGAGAGGCTGAGAATCGAAACGGCTGGAGAATTCGATGGCCAGCGAGACCGCCACCGAGGGTTTGTTGAAGATTGCCCCCTCGCGCGCACCGGCCACGGTTCCCGAATAGACCACGTCGGTCCCCAGGTTGGCGCCATGGTTGATACCTGAGAAAACATAGCCGGGGGCATCACCCTCACAGAGAAAACTCCGTATGCCAAACATCACGCAATCGGCCGGAGTTCCAGTCAGGCTATACGTATCCAGACCATGCGCCTGAAGCTTGAGGGGATGGTTCAACGAGAATCCATGTGAAATGCCGCTACGCTCCCGGTCCGGCGCGATAATGGTCACGCGCCCAAACTCACGTAGAACCCCGGCCAGGCGAAGGAGCCCCTCTGCCTCGATACCGTCATCGTTGGTCAACAGAAAATGTTTTTTTTGTCCGCTCATTCGTGGTTCCTATCCCCAGATCAACTTGTCGAGGCCAACCACCAGTCCATCCAGGCTTTGAACCTTGCGGCAGGCCAGTATGACGCCGGGCATGAAGCAGGTACGGTCAATGCTATCATGACGGATGGTCAGGGTTTGGCCAGCCGCGCCGAGGATGACCTCTTGATTGGCAAGCATTCCCGGCATCCGGACCGCGTGGATCCGGATCCCATGGTACTCGCCTCCCCGGGTACCTGGGATCGGGTTGGTCAGGGCATCGGGACCCTCAAATTCAGGAAGACCGGCTTTCCGCCGTGCTGACGTCATCAGTTCAGCGGTCTTATGCGCGGTACCGGAAGGAGCATCCGCCTTGGCGGGATGGTGGAGTTCGATGATCTCCGCGCGCTGCATATGGAGTGCCGCTTCGGTGGCGAAACGCATCATCAACACCGCGCCGATGGCGAAGTTGGGGGCAATGAAAAAACCTTGACCGAGTTCATCGCAACGTTTTGCGATCTCCACGATCTGGTCGTCCTTGAAGCCGGTTGTGCCCACCACGCCATAACATCCCGCCTCGAGGATCTTGAGGGCATTCTCAAAGGCACAGGAGGGATGGGTGAAATCCACGACCACGCACCCTTTCCGGCTGGAGAGTTCTTTAGAGAGGTCATCTCCCAGGTCAAAGGCTCCCGCCAACTCAAGGCCCTCCGCTGCCTGGACCGCCTTGACTGTCTCGGTTCCCATTTTGCCACATGCGCCGTTGACAACCACTTCGATATTGGCCATCTTCTCCATCCTTAGATCTCCGCTGCCCTCTGTGTCACGAGGCGAAGACTCCCCTTGTCACTGGAGCAAAGCGGGTTATGGTAAATACATGGTACTTATACACTCGAAACCACTCCGCGGTGAACCCGCCTGAACCGGTATCCTTTGATTGCAAAACCAGACCGCACAATGAGGAAGATCCATGCCACTGAACTCCAAGCGCTTGTATGCCGGTACGCCAAGGTTTTGGCGCTGATTCTGGCTCCCATGGCTCTCTGGATTTCCCCCACATACGCGGATGACCGCCCTGAATGGGTGCTCCAGATCAAGGGGTATCCAGTCGGTCAGACAGATCCCTTCGAGGATGAACTTGACCGTTTACAGGTCTTGAAGCTCTCTACGGGTGAACGGGAGGAAATCCAGCGGAGATACCCGGACTGGCAAGTGGATGCTGGTCTTTTGGCTGACTTCTTCCCTCACTGTTACCAGCCGCTACAACTTACCTTCGACCCCCATGAGTTTGAGGAAAGAGGACTCCTTAAATTCGCCAAGACCTTCACCCCCCACGAAGTCAATCCCCACATGCTGTTCTCGTCCAGCAGGTCCTATTCGGTGCATGTGGATCGATATGCCGATCCACGTTGGGAAGGGAAGTACTCAGGAGCCATCTTACTAGTCCCTGGAACAGGCTCATATGGCGGGAACTACATCAAGTTCTGCCAGGTCTTGGCCAGCCTGAAGGGGTACATCGTTTATGTGGTGGATCTGCTGTACCACGGACGCAGTCATGGCCAGACGTTGGTCGCGCGTGATCCGGAAGGGGAGGGAGTGGCGGTCTATCTCAAACATGCCATCGGCAAGGATGGCGCTTGGCATTTTACAGAGGCACTCGAGAGTGGCTGGGAGGAACGGGAATCCTGCCAAGTGAATATGACCCGCAATGTCACGGTTATTCAGGCGGTTGGAAGACGGATTGCTCAGGCGGAAAGGGAAAACTTGAAGCACCTGGATGCGGAGGTTCTTTCCAAACCTCCTGAAATCCGCGCTGAGGAGTGGTATGGGAAGCCGGTGAGTTCTCTCACGCATGTGACTCTGATCGGCACGAGCCAGGGAGGAGAGACGGCCTTCTGGAGCGCCGATCCACGTGCCACGCGAAGGACTCAGGAGACTTATGACTACTACCTGCCCTTCGACAGTGTTATCTGTCACAACGTGTACAATACCGCCTACACAGCCCCGCAGTCGCGGATGAGATTGCTCCGGTCGAATTTCCCCGGCGGTTTGCTGGTGGGAATACTGGAGGGCAAAGACAGCTTGTGGGCGAATACCGACTGGACAAAGTTGTATGAGGGAACCGCCCTCTTCCTACGTGCCGCGGACCGTTGGGTACGTTGGCGTTATACGATGGAGGCGTATAGGAATCTTCTACGCTTTGGAAGAGATCATCGAGCTACATTACCACAGATGAAACTTCCAGTTCTGGTAGCCATCGGAACCAATGACCTGCTTTATTCAAGCGGCCATCAGGCACATGAATTGGTCAGTGATTTATTTGATAAACTAGGACGTGATCCGGCCGGGGAATCACTCTGGCATCTTGAATTTAACACTCCCCCTGGCACGAATGGCCATCAGCTGCTGGTTCATCATTCCATTGAGATGGCGGATATGGCCGATGCCTGGATCCGTTACCGGCGGGGTGGGCCAGGCAGTTCCTTTCAATACGAGTCAGGAACCTGGAGGCGGATACGATAAGAAATTGACTTCCGGTTGCCTCACTTACCCGAGGGCGGAGGTGGAAGCTTGGCGGGGTCAAAGTATGGGGGATTTGGATCGACAAAGAGAAAAATGAAGGTGTACAGGAGTATCACGATCACCAAGGCAATGCTGAACGGCCACTTGTGAAAAGACCAGCCGAATGATTCGACATCACCGGCCTCAAGATTCTGATTGGGTTGCTCCTGTCCTGATTCCATTCTAATTCTCCTTCACGGGTAAAGTATAACCGGGGAATCCTGAGGAGAGCAACCTGAAGCGCGTTGCACGGAGTGGCGAATTTATTTGCCACTCCATCCATTTTGTTAGTCCGCTATCCTTCTATCATTCGAGAAAGATTCACTCCAAACAAAATTTCGACATTACTGGAAAATGGTCGGAGGGGTATGCATTGCCGTAAAGGCCAGTCAATACCTTGTACTCAATGGCCTTAAGTCCTTTACTGAAGAGAATCCAGTCGATGGGCTGGCCACCCTCGGAGGGACCCTTGAAGCCATGGTAAGTCCCGATTGGAGCGGTCCCGGTGGCGGTCATCGAATCCTGGAGAATCATCTCCCCTTTTCCCAGAAGGATCCGGTAAGGTTCACTGCCTGGCGCGCAGTTGAAATCCCCCATCATCAGGATTCTTGCTCCAGATGGAACCAACTCCGGCAGGCGTTGACGGATCAACTCCGCGCTCTTCCTCCGTGCATCATCCGAATCATTCGCGAAATGGGTATTCAACACGAAAAAGCGTGACCGGTTCCCACGCTCCACCAGATCGGCCCAGGTGACAATCCTGGGAAGATTCGCCCAGGATTTGCTGCCCGCCAACTCAGGGGTTTCAGAAAGCCAGAACCTGCCAGCCCGCGCCAGGAAGAAACGGTCTTGGCGGAAGAAAAGGGATGCATACTCTCCTTTTGTTCCTCCTTCTCTGCCTTCCCCAACGAATTCGTACTTGGCCCCCAGGTTCTCGATGAGGAACTCATTCTGAAAATCAAGGGCCTCTTGTAAACCAAGGATATCGGGTTGGGTCTCGGCGATGACCGCGAGAGCGGCTGCCTTGCGGTCTTCCCAAAGGTGTCCCTCATCCTTCGCGGTCCCATATCGCAGGTTGAATGTCATAGCCGTGATCATCGGTTGTGTGGTTTCTCCAGGTACCGCGGCGGAAAAGGTCATTAAAATGAGCATAACGAGGAATACCCACGTCATCGCGTTCATCGTTCCTTTCGTTCTTCCTTCTTCCCACCGGGAATGAGGGTGAGCGGGAGGCAGGCGCGGAAAGGTCATTCCAAGTGCAGCATGGCCGAGAATCGTCTGGACTCTTTCCGGATCTCGGCAACGACCATTTGAATCCGGTTGTCCTCAAGCCCAATGGAAGAGTAACAGTAATCATCATACCGGTGTGGACGGTAATTTCCCCCATGCCCGACACGGCTCTCATAGGCCAAGGCATCCGCAATCCCCACCAAAGGAACATATTTCTTCATTTCCTCCCAGGGCCCATTGCCGTGGTGGTCACGCAGGATTTCCACAACTATTCCGGGCAGGTCCCAAGCCTCGGCGATCCAACTCCCCACAGTGGTGTGGTCCACCCCCAACAGGTTGTGTTCCACACTTAAGATGGAGAGTTTCTCATCACGAGCTTTGATGATGACCTTTTCATACCCGGCCCCAAAGTGTTGGCTTAAAATGACTTTTCCAAAGTCATGCAACAATCCAGCGCAATAAGCTACCGATGGAGTGACACTGGTTAAGGTTCTCGAGAGCACCGATGAGGCGGTCGCGGTAGCCATCGAATGTACCCACAGGTTGGCGAGAAAGGTCTTTTCCGTGGCGGTTCCCTTGGTGAAGGCGTCAGCGATGCCAAGGCTCATGATCACATTCTTGACCCCATCCAGACCGATGATCACAATCGCCTCGCGGACAGTTTTTATCTGACGGCTGAATCCATAATAGGCCGAGTTGGCCAGCTTCAGGAGTTTTACAGAGCATGACATGTCCCGTTCAACCATCGCTTGAACATCTTTGGCTCCCGAACGGGGATCCTCGGTGACCGCAAGGATCTCTTGGAGGAGAGTAGGGGGGGATTTGAATGTATCGATAGATTGCAGAGTGATTCGCAACCTGTTCAAATCCATTTTCGTATCGTTTTCTTTTTCGGGGAAAATGGCCATTAACTTAAGAAAAAGAATGTAGACCTCTCTCTGGAGTAATCGTTTTCTCCTGAAACGTAGTCATGGCCTTTGAAGAGATAGCAAAGCTGTGCCATGCATTGTGTAAGAGAAGTCCTCTTTCTGTAAAGACGGTTTCTGCCCACTTCATGGAATCGCCTTATTTTGGTGAAGAGGAACGCATCAATCATAGTCAATCTGGCGGCCTATAAAAAGCCGTCCGGTTTACCTTTATCTCTTCTTTGTCTTAGACTTAGCTCAGAGTGGACGGTCCTGTCCGATCTCTTGGAAAGGTTGTCGAATGAGGCTTGGAGTTCTTGGTGGTACATTCAATCCCATACACCATGGCCACCTGCGTTTAGCCGAGGAGGCTATGTGCAGATTCGCTCTTGATAAGGTGTTGTTAGTCCTGTCAGCCACTCCCCCCCACAAGGACAGTCAAGATCTCGTTGACGCGGCAATCCGGTGGGATCTTTTGAAGTTGGCCTGCTCGGGAAATCCATCGCTGGTTCCATGCGATCTGGAAATGAACCGGCCAGGCCCCTCATACACGGTGGATACCTTGGCCTTGATTCGTAAAGAACTCAGTCTGGATGACCGGATTATCCTGATCCTTGGAATGGATGCCGCAGTGGAGATACAAACCTGGAAATCATGGCGGATAATCCTTGATACAGTAAATGTCGTGGTGGCCCGCCGGGTGGGCAGGGGACTGGCTCTTCTCGCACCAGAGGTGGCTGAACGTGTTCAGGTTTTCGAGATTCCACAACTTGACATTTCCTCGAGTGGGATTCGCAGAATGTTGTGGGAAGGAAAGAGTATTCGCTATCTAGTTCCCGAAAATGTCCGGGAAGCCATCTTTGCTCAAGGGGTATACTCACAGGAAAGCAAGCCCAGGCCGATACTTGTACAGCCAATGATCGATCGCGAGGCGGTTCTATGAGTCCCAGAGCTCAAAAACTTCTGGAGGATATTTGCGCCAATCTGGATGCCGAGAGTGCCTTGAGGAAGATCGGTTTCCGGGTTGATAAGGTTCAAAAATTTGGGACCCAGCTGCGTTCCTTCTGCCCGATACACCGGGATGAGATCATCCGTACTTTGACCATTGACTTGGCGAAAAAAACCTTCCGTTGTTCCTATGGGCAATGTCCCGGAAACAAGGGAGGCAACCTCCTTGATTTGTTTGTACTTTCCAAAAAGACCACCCTTGGGGAAGCAGTTCTTTTCTGGGCCAGGGAGCTGAATTTCAAGTCGGATGGTCTGACAGTGGCTGATTTCGGAGGGGATGAGCTCCTTCAAGGGAATGAAGCAGCGGTACCACCCCCGCCGATCGATTTGACGGCATTGATCTCTGGTTTTCAAGGTGCGGTCTCCACACCTGAGTCACCTCAATCACCTCCCGAGCCTTCTGAGGAACCGAAGCGCCATACTCCACCGGACCTGCGGATTGTTTCCTCCACTCCAGCGGATATCTCACCTCCCATGACTCCCCTTTCTGTGCCAGAGGGAGTTACTTCAGAAGTGGTCGAGGAGATTGTTACCCAAACCGCCACCAGGGTGGCGAACGAGCTGGCGTTGGAGACGGCGCGGGAAGTTGCTCGTCAAACCGCTGAGGAAACAGCCCGCCGGGTTGCGGAGAAGACAGCCCGTGAGTTGGCCCAACGTATCGCAACCTCGATCAGCGAAAAGGTGGCGGCTGAGATAGCTGAAAAGACTGTTGAGGAAACCGCCGCCAAGACAGCTGTCCTGACCGCGCGGGAGATCGCCAGTCAAACCGCTGAAATGACCGCGCGCTCCCATGCTGAACAGGTAGCTCAACGGATCGCTCAAAATTTGGGAGCTTCGATGGCGGAGAAAACCGCCGAGGAAGTTGCCAGCAAGATTACCGGGGAAACTGCGCAAAGGGTTGCCATGAAGGCAGCCGAGATCACGGCTCGAGAGGTAGCGGAGGAAGTGGCCGAGCAAACGAGCCGGGCCACCACTCTGAAGATCGCTGAAAGGGTGGCGGTTGAGACCGCTACCTTGACAGCGGAAAAGACTGCCCGCGAGGTGGCGGATCGAGTGGCGGGAGAGGTAGCTCGGCAGACCGCCGAGGAGGTCTCGCAACAGAAAGCGGAGACCACCGCGATACAAGCCGCAGCCAGCGCGGCGGAAACTACCGCAGGAGAGCTGGCTGGACAGATAGCACTCGAGATCGCCCAATCGGTTTCCCGTCAAACCGCCGAGAAAACAGCCCAACGGCTCGCTGATTCAGTGGCCCGGGAGGTAGCGGAACGAGTTGCGGGAGAGCGGGTTTGTGACATTGTTCCAGC
>CAZORO010000084.1:6422-13687 GCA_964581845.1 uncultured bacterium | reverse complement strand
ACACCACGAATCCTCAAGGCCACAAGTGGAGAGGGGACCTACCACATGGATTTCGACCATCCAGATACAATCGGAGCATTGAGCTCTTTTTGGGGGAATTTCGGGGTTCTGGTCAGGGCCTATGTTTACATCCGTCATCATGGGCTGGAGGGTATCCGTGATAACAGCCGTTATGCGGTTCTCAACGCCAATTACCTCAAAGCGCTCATCCAACGGCACTTTCCCACCGCTTATGAGGGTGTGTGCATGCACGAGTTCGTGCTCAACATGAAAGAGGCTGATGTGGGTAAACAGCGTGCGCTGGGATTGGCGAAACGGCTGCTCGATTATGGAGTTCATGCCCCTACGGTCTATTTCCCGCTGGTGGTTCCGGAGGCTTTCATGATCGAGCCGACCGAAACCGAGACACCGGAAACCCTGCGTGCCTTCGCCCAGATCCTGGAGAAGGTCCGGGAGGAATGCCTGAGTACTCCCAAGCTCATCGAGGAGGCGCCCTGGACCACTCCGGTTAGAAAGCTAGATGAAGTCACCGCGGCACGTAATCCGGTGTTGGTGGAGCGGATGTCACGAAGCGAATGACCTCATCCCCCCAACCCCTTTTTCTTAGTGGGAGAGGGGGGCTGGAGGAGTGAGGTTGAGGATCTCCCAGAGCAAAAAGAATCCCTCCTGATCCCGGTCCCGGAACACAAGCTTCCAACCCGGAGATGATGGACCCGATGGATTCATGAGTGGGGATAGAAAGGGCCTGCGTGCCAGAGTCTCTTGGTCAACAAGGACATAGCGAATCTGTTCTCTCTGAAGAAACGTCAGGAAGCGTTCCCAATCGATCCGCCAGGGTATAGCCCGCCATTTCAGGTCTCCCCGCGAAAGCCAGGTGGGCAATCCATGGCTGGGACCAAATGCCACGGTGGTTTCCGCTGGTAAATGGTCCATCTCTGTGAGGACCCTTTGAGCAAGGGGTGTTACTTCAGGACCAGGGAAGTGACGAGTTATCCAAGCCAGATGAACCGACACCGTGAAGGAACAGATCACCCCCACAAAAACACACGCCATAAAGCATGTTACGATGACCGATCCATGCCAGTTCGAACGAATCCTCTCCCACCCCAAACCTCCCCCGCAAGGGGGGAGGGAGTCTGTGGTTTCCCCCTCCCCCCTTGCGGGGAAGGTTTGAGGCGGGGGGGGTGAATCCGGCCTGGATAGCCATTCCAGACCGCGTGATCCCGCACGTGCTAACAAAACCACCCCAATGGGAACCAGCATCATGAGAAAGCGGGGTTCATTGGTCAGTTGGGCATACCACCCAAATGATGGGACCAGGAAAACAACCAAGCAAAGAAAGAACCAGCCCCCCATACGCGATGTGAGCTCTCTCTGCCCCGCTTTCCGCCACAGTCCAAAAACAACCAGAACCACCACAGCCATTTTCACGAGGAGGTGGATCAGGACCAGAGCAAAGGGTGAGCGGCCGGGTAATATCCAATCGGTCCAGACCAGTTGAAAAGCCATCTTGGCCTCAAGGATCAGTCCCCGGCCAAGACGCTGAATGATCTCACCGAGGGTGTGGGTGCGGAGATAACTCCCCAAGGACGGGAGGGTCGCGGGATCGTCATACCAGATCTCATCAGCTTCATCAAACCACATGTTGTGGGTCGATGCGAAACTGTAGAGTGGGTTGCCATAGACCTTGATGTTCCACCAAAGCAGTGGAGAAACCATGATCAGGAAGACTACCACTCCCAAGATGGTTCCTTTCCAATCGCGGCTGACAAACCAAGTCACCATCCAGAAAGCGATCGCCACCTGCAATCCAGTTCCCTTGGTCAGATAAAGGGCTCCACACAACAGACCCGGTAATATCCAACGGATGACTCCCCGATGGATTTCCTCCGGTGAACGGTAGGCATCCGTGACCAGCCATAAGCAGAACAGAAGGAAATAAAGCAGGGGTTCACACCAGATCTCCGAAAGGGTGCGGATCATCTGAACCTGTGAACCAAGAAAGAGGACCACAAATACCGCGGAGACGGGATCCTTGCGATGCCTGATTTCCCAGTAAGCGGCCAATACAAGGAGAGCCCCTCCAATGATCAAGCTGACCCACCGGGAATACGCGAAAAATGCGGGGCTCCGTTCGGCCCAGGCAGCCAATAAGGCAGGATACAGGGGATGACGATTCCCATCGGTCAGGGCACGTCCCTCGGCCTGGGCCAGGCTGAGGTGGAGATAGGCTCCCTGATCGCCCGATTGGAGGCTTGAATTCAAACGGATTGCGGCGATTCCCTGGAGGAAAGCAGCGGCAAGCCCAATGACCAGGACAGTAAAAAGGACTGTTCTGTGGAGAGGTAGACAAACGCACATAAGGAATTCAAATCCAGGGTGTCATTTTAATTGACAGACCGGAATATGGCACTTAGCATAAAAGGACAAGGTCCGGGAGCATAGGATCACCGGCTAAGTTCTCATGGTAGGAACCAGCAAAAGGTCACAACGTAGAGACGCCATCTTTCCCTTGGTGCTGATAGCGCTGAGAGGATTGGGTTGCTGCACTCCTTACCTTCTGCCCAGCCAGAATCCCCTCTTGCGGGCATCCTACAAATTCTCCAAATTGTCCCCTTCTTTTTCCCAGGTTCTTAATACCTATCATAACATTGAACCGGCACTGACTTGGCGGTTCTCAAATATGAGTATGTTAATGTCTCCTGGTACAATATGAGCTGGTCTTTGCGCCTTTATATTTTGAGGAGTCCCCTGCTCTGTTGTCTGTCAGGCTGGAGGTATCCTGTGAATGCCGGCCATACCATCTTTCAGAGTTGAGCCCCATAAGGAGATTCCATCAAAATGAAAAGGACCAGGAACCGCGAAAAACCGGGTACAAAACCAGAGACCGTAAAAGGAACCGTTGTACCAATCAGGCGATCCCGTAAGTATCTCTTCCTGGCCATTTCAATCCTGATACCGCTGGGTCTGTTGATCATTCCCGCCGGGATGCTGGCCCGCCGTTCGAGCTCCACAGCTCCTCCTCCAGGAAAGGAAATCAACAATTTCAGGTCCATTCCAGCAACTCATCCTGATATGACTTTCCAGATAATGCCGAATTCCTCATTTGTCACATTGGGGGTTCCCTTTACAACTAATGAATACGGTTTCCGTGACCAGCCCACCATTCAGAAGACCCCCAACACCTTCCGCATCCTCTGTATTGGTGATTCAGTCACCTTTGGAACAGGCGTGGCCAATCACGAAACCTTCCCGAATGTGTTGGAGTCCCTGTTGCAGCACCGGGCTGGGAATACGCTAAAGGTGGATGTCATCAATGCCGGAGTGAGCGCATACAATATCCGTAATATCCGGGCCCTGCTGGAAACCACCATCACCGCATTTCAACCAGAGGCCGTCCTCTATACTTTTGTGGAGAACGACTTGGATGACAGCCTCTCCGCATTATCCGGTGGCGAGCTCATTTTCTATGACCCAGCCAAACCCCTTGATGCCGCTTTTGTCTATGGTGCCTTCGCGCCACATTGGATGCGTCAAAAACAACGCCTCGACGAAGAAGCGGGAGGATTCGCTCTCACCCGGAAGCTATCGCAGTGGTGGTATGAGATACCAGACATCGCTCCACCCCTGGGAATGGGCCCTTACAACGAGGCGGTATCGCGATGGAAGTGGATCATCTCCGAGCTTCAGACCATGCGTGATCTCTGTACACAGCGTGGAGCCAGATTCTCTGTCATGACCTTCGGAACCCGGAATCACTCAGAGCCGATCCACAGAAAGGTTCAACAGGTTTGCCAGCAGCTGGGAATCCCTGAATGCTCGACTCTTCCTCTCTACGATCACCGTAATTACATGGCCCAGCATTCCCTTGTGTATGACTCACACTGCAATCCCCCCGCGCTCAGAATGATGGCGGATCGTGTCTACACTTTTCTGGAGGATCAAAAAGTCCTCCCACCCGCGTGTATGAGGCACTCCGGTGACCGGAGGGTCTACGACGAGACCATGGACAATGCCTATACAGATCAGCTGGAGCAAGTCTGTGTACAAGCCCCGGAGAGCATCATCTTGGCGAATGGTGACGGCATTATTGGAGTCTTGGGAGGCATTGATCCACGGGGCCGCATGGCGAGAAACTGTATTTTCCGCTTAGGCGGAATGGGAAAGGTGGCCGAGGTGGATGCACATTCCCTTTTGGGTGGTCCAGGCGAACCACAAACCCTTTCAGCACGGATCGAAGGAGGAACACCAACCACACCCGTGGTGGTTCCCGCCCAGACCACCCGCCTTATCTTTCCCCTCCCCCAAGCCTACTGGAACCGTCCTGTTGAGATCGAACTGACCGCCGGCGGTCCTTCCTATATCCCTCCCCCTGAACAACGTATCACCGGAGCAATGCCTTACACGATCATGCTGCACCGGCTCGCCAGAGGCAGGGGGGATTCGTGAGACTCCCTGAATCTCTCCTACTTGACATCGATCCTATTCGCAGGAGCGGTTTCGGCCGCTTTGGGCAGTTTCACGGTCAGGACACCATTTTCTAGTCGTGCCTCGACCGCTTCATTTTTCACTGGGCCTGGCAGTGGAATCGTGCGATGGAACCGTCCACTGTGCCGTTCGCTCCGGATGAGGGTTCCACTCTTATCTTTCTCTTCGATCTGTTCATCACGCTTACCCGATATCACCAGAGTTTGGCCCTCGACCTTCACCTCGATCTCCGCCTTATCCGCACCAGGCAAGTCCATCAGAACCTCGTAGTGATCCCCTTGGTCGCGAAGATCCGCATCCGGGGAGAATTGCGGCAATGAGGAATGTCCTGAAAAATATGGGCTTGTCTGGAAACGTCCAAACGAGTCATTGAACAGCCTCTCCATGCGCTTGTGCATCATTTGAATTTCCTGGAAGGGATCCCAGCTATCCAAAGAACTGGAACCAAAAGGATCCATCCCAAAGAAAGGGTCCGTTGGTCCACCCAGAGGGGTCTGGCTTTGTGGATTACTGCTTGTGGAGGGTGGTTGAGGTGAAACGGTTTGGGGCGGAACATAAACGGGTGGGGCGGAACGAACCTCCCCTCCAAAGATATTCGAGTCCCGAATCATCAAAGCAGCCATGCCTGTCCCGGCACCCAGGAGAAAGACAAGCGCGATCATCCCGGTTGTTTTTAATGAACACCTGTCGGCCATGACTATCATTCTCCTTTCTTTGTAACTTTTCTCTGATGCTGAATAAACGAACGAGTGGAGGTTAGGTTTCGGTGTTGTCTTTTCTACCGGGGGGAATGATCAAGTGATCAAGGTGCCGGTACAGCCCGGCTTGATGGGGTGGAACATCCCCTCATGTAGATCTGATGATGTACACTGTCGCTGGTATAAGAATAAGGTTCGGATGGCGTTTTCCAGACTCCAGATAGGGGGTTGCCTGAAGGAAAGTTGATCGTTATCGTGAGTCAAATCCTTGGCACTATCGCCCAGTCTGCCTCGAAAAGCAGGGAAGGAGGTTATCCTGCGCACCGGAACCGAGGGGGCGGAGTAGCATCCGAAGTACGATCCCACACGAAGCTCAGTTCACATGTTGGGCTGTAGTTCGGAATAAGGACAAGAAGTACCTCTCATCTCTTGCCGCCGGGAAGGACGGTATGAGAGACCAGGAAAGGGGTAGAAAGATGGAGAAACACGGCCCTCCGGCCAGAACAGGACTCTATGACCCGGCTTATGAACACGACAGCTGTGGTGTGGGTTTTGTTGCCGATATCAAAGGCCGGAAGTCCCGGAAAATCATTTCCGATGCCCTCCAAATCCTACGCAACCTTGAGCACCGGGGTGCCTGTGGTTGCGATGCACGGACGGGGGATGGAGCCGGTATTCTGATCCAGACACCCCATTCTTTTTTCAAACGAGTTGCGGATGAGGCACGGATCGTTCTTCCTGCTCCCGGTGAATATGGAACGGGCCTGGTCTTCCTTCCCACGAACCGTGGAGACCGCGAGTTCTGCATTCGTGTTTTCGAGCGGATTATTCAGGAGGAGGGGCAGAATCTGCTTGGCTGGAGAGTTCTTCCCACAGACAACAGTTCCATCGGTGATGTTGCTCGGGGAGTCGAGCCAGTTATGCGTCATATCTTCATCGGCAAGGGGATCCTTCCCAGAACCGATGAATTGGCCTTCGAGCGAAAACTCTTTGTCATCCGGAAGCGGGTTGAGAACGAGGTGCGGGGCGCCGGGATCCACCAGGCTAGCTATTTCTACATCCCCAGCCTCTCATCCCGTACCTTTGTTTACAAAGGGCTCCTGCTCGCGGATCAAGTCAGCCAGTACTACCTGGATCTGGCCAGCCAGGACATGGTTTCAGCCTTGGCAATTATCCATCAACGTTACAGCACAAATACCTTCCCCACATGGGATCTAGCCCATCCTTTCCGTTTCCTGGCCCATAATGGGGAGATCAACACCCTGCGTGGCAACATCAATTGGATGCACGCGCGTGAGACCCTGTTAAAATCCGATCTCTTCCAGAGAGACCTTCAAAAGATTTTCCCTGTCGTCGTACCTGGTGGCAGCGATTCCGCCACGCTGGACAATGTGCTTGAACTTCTGGTGCTTGGTGGCCGCTCACTCGACCACTCCATGATGATGCTGATCCCCGAGCCATGGGATGGCCACAAGAGCATGAGCGATGACCGCCGTGCATTTTATGAATACCACGCTTGCCTGATGGAACCTTGGGATGGACCGGCTTCAATCGCCTTTACTGATGGAGTCCGGATGGGAGCCGTGCTGGACCGTAATGGCTTGCGTCCCTCACGCTACACTGTTACCAAGGATGACCTTGTCGTGATGGCCTCCGAAACAGGAGTTCTTCCGATCCCGGCAGAAAATGTAGCGCATAAAGGAAGACTTCAGCCTGGAAGGATGTTCTTTGTCGATCCAGAACAGGAGCGCATCATCGCGGATGAGGAGCTCAAGGAACGGCTCATCAGGCGCGGACCATACCGGAAATGGCTCTGTGAAAACCGTGTAACACTGAGTGATTTGCCCGAATCCTCTGGAAGGATCCCATGCTTGAATGTATCAGAGATCGAGGAGCAACAGCGGGTTTATGGATACTCGCGCGAGGACCTGCGAATCATCCTCGGTCCCATGGCAAAGGATGGAGCGGAACCAGTTGGTTCGATGGGGAATGATACACCCCTTGCTGTTTTATCCGGAAAGGCTCCCTTGCTGTATGGATATTTCAAGCAGCTTTTCGCACAGGTAACCAATCCGCCCC
>CAZORO010000084.1:0-6412 GCA_964581845.1 uncultured bacterium | reverse complement strand
CCCTCGATGCGATCCGCGAGGAACTGGTAACCTCAATGGCTACCACCATTGGCGCGGAGGGGAACCTACTGGAGGAGACATCCGAGCAGTGTCATCAACTCTACCTTCGGCAACCGATTCTTACCAACCAGGAGTTGCAGCGGATCAAAGAGATCCGGACAGGCAGGATGCGGTCATGTGTTTTGTCAATCCTGTGTCCCGCGGCCGGAGGGCCTTTGGGGATGGAAAAACGGATCGAGGGATTGTTCGAGGAGGCCTCGGAAGCTATCGACAGCGGGATCAAAATCCTGATCCTCAGCGACCGGGGGATTGATAGGGACCACATTCCCATCCCCAGCCTGTTAGCGGTGGCGGCCCTTCACCATCACCTGGTCCGTGAGGGTACACGTACGCGGGTGGGCATCGTGCTTGAGACAGGCGAAGCCCGTGAGGTCCATCACTTTGCCTTGCTGGTGGGTTATGGAGCGGGTGCGATCAATCCTTACCTGGCTTTTGAGACGATCGAATCGATGATCCTTAATGGCGATCTGGAGAACATAGACGTTAAAACGGGGCTCGAGCATTATATCAAGGCAATCAACAAAGGGATCCTCAAGGTCATGTCGAAAATGGGGATCTCTACGCTTCAAAGTTATCGAGGAGCCCAGATCTTTGAGGCGGTCGGTCTCAACAGCCGTTTCATTGAGCGATATTTCACTGGAACCGCCTCGCGCATCCAGGGGGTTGACCTAGCTGAGATCTACCAGGAATCGTTCCAGCGTTTCCGCTATGCCTTCCCCCGGCATGATGTGGAGGAACTCCGTCCGCTGATCTCAGGTGGCCAGTATGCCTGGCGGCGAGATGGGGAATACCATCAGATCAATCCTTTCACCATCGCCAAGCTCCAGGAGGCAGTCCGCCGGAATCACCGTCCCACTTGGGATGAGTTCACGGACCTGGTCAACAATCATGAGCATAACACCTCGACTTTACGCAGGTTGTTGAGCTTCAAGAAGGTACGCGAACCGGTTCCCATTGATGAAGTGGAACCGGTTGACTCGATTCTCCGGCGGTTTAAGACCGGCGCGATGTCCTTTGGATCCATCAGCAAGGAAGCCCATGAAACCGTGGCGATTGCCATGAACCGGATCGGGGGTAAAAGCAATACCGGCGAGGGCGGAGAGGACCCGGAACGTTTCGTACGCGATGCCAATGGCGACTGGCGGCGAAGTGCAATCAAACAGGTGGCTTCGGGGCGTTTCGGTGTCACCAACGCCTATCTGGTCAATGCCGATGAGCTTCAGATCAAGATGGCCCAGGGAGCCAAACCCGGTGAGGGGGGACAGTTGCCCGGTCACAAGGTCGACAAAGTCATCGCGAGGGTACGTCACTCCACTCCGGGAGTCCAGCTGATTTCCCCACCGCCACACCATGACATTTACTCCATCGAGGATCTGGCGCAGCTGATTCATGACCTTAAGAACGCCAACAAAGACGCACGAATCAGCGTGAAACTGGTGGCCGAAGTGGGAGTAGGGACAGTCGCCGCCGGGGTTGCCAAGGGTAAGGCGGATGTGATCCTGATCAGCGGACATGATGGAGGTACGGGAGCCAGCCCGCAAACCTCGATCAAGCATGCCGGTCTCCCCTGGGAGCTCGGCCTTGCCGAAACCCACCAGACTCTGTTGGTCAACGGCCTCCGCAGCCGGATTGTGGTTGAGACCGACGGGCAGCTCAAGACTGGGAAGGATGTTGCCATTGCTTGCTTGCTTGGAGCGGAAGAATTCGGTTTCGCCACCACCGCGCTGATATCACTTGGTTGCATCATGATGCGGAAGTGCCACCTGAACACCTGCCCGGTTGGAGTGGCGACTCAAGATCCCGTTCTTCGCAAGAAGTTCACCGGAAAACCGGAGCATATCATCAACTTCTTCACATTCATCGCCGAGGACCTGCGGGCAATCATGGCCAGCCTGGGATTCCGTACAGTGAATGAGATGGTGGGGCATGTGGAGTGCCTGGATACAGAGAAGGCCATCAATCACTGGAAAGTTCAGGGCATCGACCTCACTCCACTCCTTCAGAAACCTCCGGTCCCCGCGGGTTATGGAACCTACTGCATCCAAAAGCAAGATCACGGCCTGGAAAAGGCTCTCGATAATGAACTCATTGAGAAGATCCTGCCCAGCCTCAAAAAGGGGGAGCGTATGAAGCTGGATGTCCCCATCCGCAACATCAACCGGACTGTGGGAACCATGCTTTCCAGCGAAATCACCCGTCAAATCGGAGCGGATGCGCTGGAGGAGGATACTGTCCATATCCACTTCCGGGGTTCGGCGGGACAGAGCTTCGGTGCTTTCGCAGTGAAGGGGCTGACATTGGAGATCGAGGGCGATGCGAATGATTACTTCGGCAAGGGGTGTTCGGGAGCGAAGATGATTGTGTACCCTGACCGGAAGGCGGATTTCATTCCGGAGAAGAACATCCTGATTGGTAACGTGGCCTTCTACGGAGCCACTAGCGGCGAGGCTTATGTGAGAGGGCTGGCGGGAGAGAGATTCTGTGTACGCAACAGCGGTATCCGGGCAGTTGTCGAGGGGACGGGAGACCATGGTTGTGAATACATGACCGGGGGAGTGGCGGTGGTGCTGGGGCCGACCGGACGGAATTTCGCGGCTGGTATGAGCGGCGGTATTGCATTCGTCCTCGACCGTGAGAAAACCTTCGCCATCCGCTGTAATAAAGAGATGGTTGAATGCGAGGATGTGGTAAGTCCCGCTGATATTGAGCTCCTTCGGGCGATGATCGAGAAGCATGCCCGCTACACCGGAAGCAGTGTAGCCAAGAGGATTCTTGACGAATGGGAGGAGACTCTGCCTGACTTTATAAAAGTTATGCCAGTTGAATACAAACGGGCCTTGGCCGAGCTCGAAAATGAGAAACGGCAGGTTGAACCAGCGGTGGTTCTCGCGGAGGCAGCGGCCCATGGGTAAGATCACAGGATTCATGGAGTACCAACGTGAAACCGCCTCCTACCGGCCAGTCGAGGAACGCATCCATGATTACCGTGAGGTTCTCCAGCCCTTCTCCGAGGACAAGCTGCGGATTCAGGGGGCACGCTGTATGGAGTGTGGAACTCCTTTCTGCCATACGGGTTGCCCATTGGGGAACATGATCCCCGACTGGAATGATCTGGTTTACCGTGGCAAGTGGAAAAATGCGATTGAGCGGCTGCATTTCACCAATAATTTTCCGGAGTTTACGGGACGTATCTGCCCGGCTCCCTGCGAAAAAGCCTGTGTACTCGGAATCATCGAACCGCCTGTCAGCATCAAGCAGATTGAGGTGGGAATCATTGAACATGCCTTCGCTCATGGGTTCATTTTCCCACGGCCCCCCTCGGTTCGTACGGGCAAGAAGGTAGCGGTGATCGGCTCCGGTCCGGCGGGACTTGCTTGCGCCGATCAGCTGAACAAGGCGGGGCATACAATCACCGTTTTCGAACGCTCAGACCGGCCCGGCGGACTGCTTATGTATGGCATACCCGATTTCAAGCTCGACAAGCAAGTGGTCAAACGCCGTCTGCGGCTGATGGAACAGGAAGGAGTCCTTTTCAAGAATAACACTTGGGTGGGACGAGACTATTCCACGGAGAGGCTCAAAGAGTTTGATGCGCTTGTGCTTGCCACCGGAGCCACCAAAGCCAGAGACCTCCCGATCCCAGGTAGGAATCTCTCCGGAATTCACCTTGCCATGGACTTCCTTCCGCAACAGAACAAGAGGAACCAAGGTGACACAATCATGGACGAGATCTCCATTACCGCATATGGCAAGCATGTGGTGGTGATCGGAGGTGGCGATACCGGATCGGACTGCATCGGTACCTCTATCCGTCAGGGTGCGGCCTCCGTGACTAATATCGAGATCTTTCCGCGACCACCGGAGGATCGTACCGAAACCATGCCCTGGCCCTACTATCCGATGATCCTCAGAACTGAATCCTCGCATCAGGAGGGTGTCCAAAGAGAGTGGAGCATTCTGACCAAAGAGTTTCTCGGTTCGCAAGGTAAGGTGGAGAGTATCCGGGTGGCACGGCTTGATTACACCACCGATGGAAACGGCAAGATGATCTCCCGGGAGACCGAACAATTCCATCTGAAGGCGGACTTGGTGCTCTTGGCATTGGGTTTCCTTGGACCAGAGCAAGAGGGTATGATCAAGGATCTCGGAGTGGAGATCGATGATCGTGGCAATGTCAAAGCGGGCGAGGACTATATGACTTCGATTCCTGGCGTGTTCGCCTGCGGAGATGCGCGCCGGGGCCAGTCTCTAGTGGTGTGGGCCATCGCCGAGGGACGCGAGGCCGCACGGGGAGTGGATCTCTACCTCATGGGTGAGTCAGTTCTTCCGAGCCTGGACACCAGGCATTTAAGCCTTCCACCGAGGCGCTAGACAATGACACTATTACAACATGGAACCCCACTCGCTCCCCTGCAGGAATCCCTCGGCGCGAAATTCGTCGACTTTGGGGGTTGGGATCTGCCCGTGATGTATTCCTCGATCATCGGCGAAGCGGATGCGGTACGCAATCACTGTGGCCTTTTCGATGTTTCCCATATGGGACGCTTTTTCGTCACTGGCGAGACTGCATTGAGCGAGCTGAACCATGTTCTCTCACGGGACATCCTTAACCTGCAGGTGGGACGTCAACGCTACAGCCTGTTGCTTCAAGAAGATGGCGGAATATTGGATGACTTGATGGTGGCCCGGGTGGCCGATCAGGAGTTCCTGATTGTAGTCAACGCGGGAAACAAACCTGATGACTTCCAATGGATAAAGACGCACCTCAGCTCGGATGTCCATCTCGTGGACCGTTCGGATTCCACCCTCATGTTGGCTCTTCAGGGACACGAGTCAGAGGGAATACTCTCCGGAGTTATTGGCAGGGATCTTTCCAAGTACCGCTTTCTGGATGTTTTCGAGGCCACCTTCGAAGATGCCCCCTGCCTGATCAGCCGGAGCGGTTACACGGGAGAAGATGGATTTGAGATCACTATCCCGGTCGAAGCGGGAATTCTCCTGTGGACCAGTCTCTGTGACCGGGGTGTTCAACCCTGCGGGTTAGGTGCGCGTGACATTCTACGGTTAGAGGTAGCATATCCGCTGTATGGTCACGAACTTACCAAACAACTGCGTCCTCATGATTGTGGCCTGGAGTGGACACTTTCAAAGAAGAATGCCTTCATTGGCAAGGAAGGCATCGAGGCTCACCCACAGGTCTATGAGCTGGTGGGTTTTATCTGTGAACAAAAGGCGATTCCCCGTTCCGAATACCGAGTGAAGGTGAACGGAAAGGATGTGGGTGTGGTGACTAGCGGCGGGCTTTCCCCTCGTCTTCCCAATGGTTTCGGGCTGGCTCGGGTGATTAAGGGTTCGGTGGATCAAACTCTCGACATCATCATTCGTGGGAAACGGATTTCCGCGCGGAAGGTTGCCACGCCTTTCATACCAGATAGGGTGAAGCGGTGAGGTGCTCTTTACATTCCCTCCTCTTTCTTCTCCTCTAGTCCCGGCACTTGGCCCTCCTTGATCAACCGTTCGAGCTCTAGCGGGTGGCGTTCCTCCATGGCTTTGACAGAAAGCTTCCCAGTCAACCAAGAGACATCCATGGGGTACTCCTCGGGGTGGAAGATGACGAAGAAGAAATGCCAGATAAGAATCGCCAGGGTGGCCAGCCACGCCTCGTAGAAATGAATCACCGCACCCACCTCAACCCACATTCGTGTGATACCAAGGTACACCGCCGCGGCGGCGGGGAACCACATCAACAGACCTGTTATGATCATCACCAAAGTTCCCCAGATGAAAGCCCAGTATTCAAACTTCTCGGAATAGTCGTAACGATCGTATTTCGGTTTCTCCTTACACAGCCCGATGTGATAACCCAAATTCTGGAAGACATCTTTGAGATCCTGAAACCGGAACCAGAGGGCCTTGGCCTCCTGACGCCCACGACGTGTCAGGAAAATCGAGGCCAGATGCCAGATCGTGGTCAGGATAAGACCGGCACCGGCGATCCGGTGCACCAATGAACGATGCGCCTCTCCCAGGGAGACCCATTCGGTCATGATCCGTGAAAAAACCGAATCGGGATACGACAGGGAAAAGCCTGTAATGACCAACAAAATGAAGCAAATCGAAAGTAGGATATGTTGAACCAAAGCTACGGTATGGAAGCGGACCACATGGGGAACCTCATATTGAGAACGGTACTTGTCGCGGATATGCCTGCCAATGATGAGCAAGTTGTGGAAGGTCATTCCCCCAATGGAGAGGATGATGAGGAAGATGTAGATATTCTTTACCAGGGTGGTGACCCATTCCTCAGTGGATTCGGGGGGGACATGAATCATGCCTGTCACAAATGCGGGAG